>NZ_JBEZKL010000024.1:0-72753 GCF_040704695.1 Streptomyces sp. NPDC048411 | reverse complement strand
CTGCGCTGCGTTGTCGGGCTCGCCCCGATACGCCCAGTATCGGGGCGACCCTCCGTCTTGCGATCGCACGCACCAGACGCCGCCAGGCCCGCCCTACGGGCGGACGACGCTCCTTTCGAAACACGCCCTAGGCGTGGCATCAGAGGGCCCGCCCTCGGATCCGAAAGGCCCTGGGGCCGCAGCTTCTCCGCCCTCACCGGCCCCCGACCGTCGCCCGGAACGTCCGCCGGTACACCGTCGGCGACACCCCCAGCGCCGCCTGGATGTGCTGCCGCAGTGACGTCGCCGTGCCGAACCCCGCCTCGCGCGCCACCTGGTCGATCGACAGGTCCGTGGACTCCAGCAGCCCCCGCGCCCGCTCCACCCGCTGCTGGGTCAGCCACTGCCCGGGGCTGATCCCGACCTCCTCACGGAACCGGCGCGTGAACGTCCGTACGCTCATCGACTCCTGCTGCGCCATGTCGCGCAGCAGGATCGGCCGGTCCAGCCGCCCGAGCGCCCAGGCCCGCGCACCGGTCGTGGTCGCGAACTGTGCCTCGGGGACGGGCCGCTGGATGTACTGCGCCTGCCCGCCGTCGCGGTGCGGTGGCACGACCGTGCGGCGGGCGACGTCGTTGGCGACCGCCGTGCCGTGGTCGCGGCGCACGATGTGCAGACACAGGTCGATGCCGGCGGCGACCCCGGCGGATGTGAGGACGTCCCCGTCGTCGATGAACAGGACGTCCGGGTCGACCCGGACCTGCGGGAACAGCCGCTGGAAGTGGTCGGCGGAGGACCAGTGCGTGGTGGCGGGGCGCCCGTCGAGGAACCCGGCGGCGGCGAGGACGTAACCGCCGGTGCAGATCGAGACGAGCCGGGTGCCCGGCCTGATGTACGTGAACGCCGCGGCGAGCTCGTCCGTCAGCCGGCCCTCTTCGTGGACGGGGCCGAGTTCGTACGAGGCGGGGATGACGACCGTGTCGGCGGTGGCCAGTGCTTCGGGGCCGCGCTCGACCGTGATCGTGAAGTCCGCGTCGGTGGAGACCGGTCCCGGTGGGCGGACGGAACAGGTAACGACTTCGTAGAGTTTCCGACCCTTGTCATGCGGCTCGGAACTGCGCGCCAGGCCGAAGATCCTTTGAGGGATGCCCAGTTCGAACGGGAGCAGCCCGTCGAGGGCAAGGACGACGACTCTGTGTTTCACGGCAGGGCTCCCTTCACCCCTAGTGGTATAGACCATAAACTGATACATGTCACCGACGTGAAGGAAAAGTCAGCAGAGCACGAGTGCATTCCCGGCACGGCCCGCGCGAACGCACCCTCGCAGTCGTCCCCCTTGGGTTCATCGCCCGCCCTGCCGCCCCTGGACGCGCGCCGGGACGGCGAACGACCGGGAAGCGAGCTCTGGAACCGTAACTTCCGGCTCTTCTTCATCGCCCGGACCGCCGCACTCTTCGGCGACGGCATGATCCCGGTGGCGCTCACCGCGGGTCTGCTGGGGGCGGGGCGCCCGCACGCGTCCGTCGGCTTCGCGCTGGCCGCCTGGATGGGCCCGCTGGCGCTCTTCGTGCTCTTCGGCGGCGTGCTGGCGGATCGTTTCACCCCGCGTCGAATGATGATCATCGCCGATGCGCTGCGGCTGGTCGGGGCATCCGTGCTCGCCGTCTCCTTCGCGACCGGCAACCCGCCGCTGTGGGCGGTGTACGCACTGAGCGCGGTGGCCGGCGTCGGTGCCGCGCTCTTCCAGCCGGGCGTCGCGTCGACCGTGCCCCGGGTGTCGCTGGACGTGCAGCGCGGCAACGCGGTGCTCCGGGTCTCCGAGGCGCTGATGACGATGGCGGGCCCGGCCTTCGCGGGACTTCTGGTCGGACTCGCGAGCGCCGGAGCGGTGTACGCGGCGAACGCGGCGACGTTCGCGGTCTCCGGCGTCTGCCTCTTCCTGCTGCGGCTCGCCCCGACGCCGTCCGACGCGGTGCGGCGCGGCACATTCGTCGCCGAACTGGTCGACGGATGGCGGGAGTTCAAGGCCCGCAGCTGGCTGTGGGGGGTGATCGCGATCTGGACGGTGTACGGATTCACCGTGATCGGCCCGATGCTCCCGCTGACAGCGGTCGAGGTCACCGGGGCGCACGGCTCGGGAACGTACGGCGTGATGATGGCGGTCAACGGCGCGGGCAGCGTGGTCGGCGGACTGCTGGCCCTGCGGCTGAGACCGCGCCGCCCGCTCGCGGCGGGCGCGATCGCGCTGACCGGGGTGTGCGTGAACCTGGTGGTGCTGGGGCTCGGGCTGCCGGTGCCCGCGCTGGGGGTCGGGCAGTTCGTTGCGGGCGGGGTGTTCGCGTTCTGGCTGGTGATGTGGTCGACGACGGTCCAGACACACGTCCCGCCGGAGGCCCTGAACCGACTGCACGCGTACGACGTGGCGGGCTCCCTGCTGATGCTGGCCGCGGGCCGGGCACTGGCGGGACCGGTCGCGGACGCGGTGGGCGCCCCCGAGGTGCTGCTGGCCGGAGCGGTGATCAACGCACTGGTGGTGGGTGTGCTCCTGGTGACCCGGCCGATCCGGCGGCTGGAGCGGATCGGGTGAGCCGGGTGACCGCGCTCCGGCCGTCAGTGCTTCTGGCCCGATCCCTGCGAACCGTGTCCTTCCGGCCACTCGTGGGAGCACGCGCCGGGGCCGGATGCTGGGTGACGTGACCCAGACAACCGATAGCGCGGCCGCCCGGGACGAGGACCGCCCGGCCGCCCGCACACCGTCCCGCGGGCGCTCCCGCCTTCGCATCCACCGCGCCTGGATCGTCGCCGTCGTCACGTTCGTGACGATCATCGGCGGCGCCGCGTTCAACTCCCTGCCCGGCCTTCTCATCGACCCGCTGCACACGGAGTTCGGCTGGTCGCGCGGGGAGATCGGGCTGGCTGTCTCGATCGACATGGCGCTGTACGGACTGACCGCGCCGTTCGCCGCCGCGCTGATGGACCGGTTCGGCATCCGCCGGGTCGTCGTCGTGGCCCTGTCCACGGTCGCGGCGGGGGCGTTCGCCAGTGTCTGGATGACGGCCTCCTGGCAGCTGATGATCTATTGGGGGCTGCTCGTCGGCCTCGGCACCGGCTCGATGGCGCTGGCCTTCTCGGCCACGGTCACCAACCGCTGGTTCGTCGCCAGGCGCGGCCTGGTCACCGGCATCCTCACCGCGGCCGGCGCCTCCGGCCAGCTGATCTTCCTGCCGCTGTGCGCATGGATCGTCGAGGAGCACGGCTGGCGCCCGGCCTCGGTCACCGTCGCACTGGCCGCGCTCGTCGTCGTCCCGTTCGTCTGGCTCCTGATGCGTGACCACCCGGCCGATGTGGGCCTGGCCCCCTACGGCGGCGCGTACGTCGAAAAGCCGGCACCGGCCCGGGGAGCGGCGGCCCGTACCGTACGCGTCCTGGTCGACGCCGCCCGCACCGGACCGTTCTGGCTGCTCGCGGGCACGTTCGCGATCTGCGGCGCCTCGACCAACGGCCTGATCCGTACGCACTTCGTGCCGTCCGCCCACGACCACGGCATGCCCATCACCGCGGCCGCATCGCTGCTCGCCGTCATCGGCGTCTTCGACATCATCGGCACGGTCTTCTCCGGCTGGCTCACCGACCGCTTCGACGCCCGCCGACTCCTCGCCGTCTACTACGCGTTGCGCGGCGTCTCGCTGCTCTTCCTGCCGATGCTGATGGCACCGGCCGTGCACCCGCCGATGGTCTTCTTCATCGTGTTCTACGGCCTGGACTGGGTGGCCACGGTCCCGCCGACGCTGGCGCTCTGCCGCGAGCAGTACGGCGAGGACAGCGCGATCGTCTTCGGCTGGGTCCTCGCCTCCCACCAGGTGGGCGCGGCGCTGGTGGCGTTCCTCGGCGGTGTGGCGCGCGATGTGTTCGGCTCGTACGACATGGTCTGGTACACGTCGGGGGCGCTGTGCGCGACGGCCGCACTGATGGCGCTGGTGATCCGGCGGAAGACGGAAGCCCCGGAACCGGTGGTGCCGACCGGCGCCGGCTGAGGCGGTCGCGCCGATGACGGCCGGGGGATCGGGTGAGGTGGCGGAGTCGTCCGTCACCCGCTGAGGCGCCCGAACTCCCCCCGGTGGAACAGCAGCGGACCGTCTCCGCCCGATGCCCCCAGTGCCTCCACCCGGCCGACCACGATCAGATGGTCGCCGCCCGGATGGACGGCCTGGATGCGGCAGTCGATCCAGGCAGGCACGGAGTCCAGCAGCGGCGACCCGGTCGCGGGAGCGGCCTCGTACGCCACCCCGGCGAACTTGTCGGCCCCGCTCACCGCGAAGCTCCGGCACAGCGCGCCCTGCTCCGCGCCCAGGATGTTGACGCAGAACGCCCCGGCGCGGGCGATGCGCGGCCAGGTCGTGGACGTGCGGGCGACCATGAAGGTGACCAGCGGCGGGTCGAGGGAGAGCGAGGCGAACGACTGGCAGGCGAACCCCGCAGGGCCGTCCGCGTCGTCCGGGTCGTGGGCGGTGATGACGGTGACGCCGCTGGCGAAGTGGCCGAGCACACGGCGGAATTCACCCGGATCGACCGGCAGCCGCTCGTCGTCGGCGACGGCCCGCAGATCCGGGCGCGGCAGCGGATCGACCGGCGTCGGCCCTGCGGTGGTGGCGGCGCCGACGGACCTGAGGTACCGGACGGCGGTGGCGGCCATGCCTGCGTGTCCCATCACATCTCCCATTGAAACTGACGACACGTCAGATAGGAAGGGGCGGGAAGAGGGTTCCGGGTGCGAAGGGGCCGCGAGTCCCGCCGCCGGGCCGGGCTGAGGCGCGTTTCCGGGTGCGCGAGGATACGCACGGGAGGGGAGCCCACGTTCCGATACCTGCCGTCGCAGGAAACGCGGAGCCGATGCCCGGGGCGCGGCGATACCCCCGGCCTGCCGGACCTGTGGGCCGGGCGGTCGATCTCGGGGTACGGCGACCTGGACTCACCGGACTGGTACACGCTTATCCGGTGAGGGGCCCGAACCGCTCCGGCGGGGCGGAGAGCGCTTGAGGTCAGCTTCCGGCGGCGTACGTGACGAAGTCGGCCCAGGCGTCGGGGGCTGCGGCGAGTCGGGGGCCCTGGGTGTTCTTGGAGTCGCGGACGTGGATCGTGCTGGGGGTGGTGGCGATCTCGACGCAGTCGTTGCCGTCGCTGCTGTCGCTGTAGCTGCTCTTGAACCACTTCAGTTCGGGAGCGTTTTCGACGGAGGTCTTGTGGATCATGTCTCTCCCAGCGCTTGCTCGATGAAGGCCAGCGACTCCCGTGGAGTGAGAGCCTCGGCCCGGATGATGCCATACCGCAGCTCAAGGACCCGGAGCTGTCGCGGATCGGAGACCGGACGCCCGCCGTGCACGCCTTCGGTACGCCCTACCCCAGAACCGTCACCGAACTTCAGCACCTGGATCTTTCCGCCTGTTCCCGGGTGGTCCCAGCGGTCGGTCGGCATCACCTGAATTGCGACGTTCCGCATCTGCCCCACCTCCAACAGACGTTCAAGCTGCTGGCGTCGCACCATTGTTCCCCCGATCGGACGGCGCAGCGTCACTTCTTCCAGAACAAAACTGAGATCCGGTGCGGGTGACCGGTCGAAGATGGAACGCCGAGCCGTACGGGCAGCCACCATGCGTTCCAGTTCATCCTGGGAGTACGCAGGTCGGCGCGTCCCGAGCAGCGCTCGGACATGCTCATCAGTCTGCAAAAGACCGTGCAGGTTGTGGTCGCCGTACGACAGCAGCTCCACCGCCCGCGCCTCCATCCGCGCCAGGTCCCGAATCTTCTTCGGGTATCGGACCTCCGCCACGTCCTTCTTCATCGCGGTGATCAGCCCACCCGCGCCCAGCACCTCGTCCGCCCTGTCCAGATACTCCGGGCGCGGAATCCGCTTCCCGGCCTCGACCTTGTAGACCTGGTCCTCCCCGTACCCGATCGCCACACCGAACTCGGCCGCGCGCATTCCGGCCGCCTCCCGGCGCAGCCTCAACTGTCGCCCCACGGTGGCAACGACCGCCGCGCCGGACTCGTCGTCGGGGTCGACCTCCCAACCGGGCTCGTCCGTCTCGCTGCCGGACCGCTCTGTACCGTCCGCATCCACCCACATCTGCGCCACCTCCGACGTGCCGACACCATCGCGGCACCACCTACCCGCACGCCTGCTCCGGACAGCCCGGACAACACCGGACAAGCGCCGGACAGTCACCGTACGCATCTGCTTGATCACTGGTCAGCGTATGCGTGCCCGGCCACGCTCAGTGACGTGAAACAAGAAATTACCGCCCCCCAACCCCCAGCTCCCAGCCGCACGTTCACTGTGTTGCTCTCGCCCACCCGCCGAGGAGCCAGGCTGGCCCGGCTGCTTACCACCGCGTATCTCGGCGAGTGGGGGCTCTCGTCGGAGTCGGCTGCGCAGATCGTCGCCGAACTGGCGGCCAACGCCATGGTCCACGGCCGCGTGCCGGGGCGGGACTTCCGACTCGACCTCACGGTCCACGACGGCGGCGCGCTCCTGCGGATCGAGGTGAGCGACGCCCGTGGCGAGTGCCTTCCGCCCGGTCCGACGGGCACGGCTGTCCCGGACGGCGACTGCGAATCCGGGCGCGGTCTGCTGATCGTCGAGGCGCTTGCGGACCGCTGGGGTGTCAGCCCCGGGCCCTTCCCCCGTAAGACCGTCTGGGCCGAACTCGACCTCGTACCGTAACCGCCGCCACCGGGTCGTGGATTTCCGCGATTCGGTCCTCCGCGACGCGGCGCCGCACGACATCAAAAGCCTTGAAGAACTGGGGAAATGACCCTTCCCAACCTCACCCCGCCTCCCGTCACCCACATGGGTGAGATCGGCCAACTTCGCTGCCATTCGGGCCGGTTGGTTGGCATATGCTCGCCGCGACGAACAACCCCAGAGAGCAACCCCAGACATGCGACGGCCCCCGGCCGGGACTGGCATCCCGATCGAGGGCCTGACCAACGAGGAAGTTAGGCCCTTCCCGATGGATACCCAGCAGATTAGCGCGCCCTCGCGCGCCCCGTCCCGCACACGCGGTCATGCCACGCCGTCGTCCGGTGTCGTGCACGACAACTCCCGGCACACCAGCCGCTTCACGATCGTGGGCAACCACCTCACCCAGCACCGGGAGCTCTCCCTCACCGCGATCGGGCTCGCCGCGCACATCCAGTCGCTGCCCGCCGGAGCCAGGATCGGCATCAAGGACCTCGCCGCCCGCTTCCCGGAGAGCGAGGCCCGGATCGCCGCCGCGTTACGCGAACTCGAAGCCCACGGCTATCTGCGACGCACCCGCACGCGCCTGGCCAACGGCCGGATCGTCACCCGTACCGTCTCCTGCAATCAGCCTGCCGACCGGCGGCCCACAGACGCTGATCCGGGCCGTGAGTGTCCACCGCGCCCGCAGCGTACGGCCCGGCCGCCCGCGTCCATCCGACCCTGCCGGGAGCCCGAAGCCGACGACACGCGTCCGCTCAGGTCTCCGGGCCACACTGTCCCCGCACCACGCCGCGAGCGCGCTCCACACAGCCGGTCCAGGCCCCTCCTCGTGCCGCAGCCGGCCTTTCCCGCAGCGTCCCTCCTGCGGACCGCCGCCGACCTGCTCGCCGGGCTGCACCGCCAGGACCCGCGCCTGTTGCTCTCCGCGCAGGACGTGGACGTCCTGGCCCCGGGGGTTGCCGCATGGCTGGAGCGCGAGGTCGGCCCCGCCGCCGTAGCACACGCCCTGACCAGCGAACTCCCACCCGAAGGGCTGCACCGCCCCGCCGGTCTCCTCGCCCACCGGCTCACCGCCCGGCTTCCGCCGCCGCCCCCGTTCCGGGCCCCGGCCGATCTCCCGTCCCGGCCGCTACCGCTGCAGAACTGCGACGGCTGCGACCGGGCATTCCGCGCGGCGGAGCCAGGAGAGTGCCCCGACTGCCGGACCGACAACTCTCATCCGACCGCTCAACAACTCTAGGAAATCCACATGGTCAGCTCGTCCCACGAGGCGATGCACCGCATCTTCCAGGAGTACCCGGGGCTTTTCTCCCGCGTCTCCGAGGTACTGGGGGTCGCGATCGGCCCACCTGCCTCGGCCACCGTCATGCCTACGGACCTCACCGAGAACAGGCCTCTTGAACGCCGTGTCGACACCCTGCTGCGCATCGACATGGAGGACGACCAGTCGTACCTCCTCGCGATCGAGGCCCAGGGCAAGAAAGACCCGGAGAAACCGGCGAGCTGGATGTACTACCTGTCCTACTTACAGGCGAAGTACAAACTGCCGCCCATGCTGCTGGTCGTCTGCCAGGACCGAGCCACCGCCGAATGGGCCGCGCGCCCGTTCGCCGTCGGCCACCCGCAATCGCCCGTGCTCACCCTGCAAGCCCTCGTCGCGGGTCCGCACAACATGCCGGTGATCAAGGATGTGGCCGAGGCTCGCAAGGACCTGGCACTGACCACGCTGGCCGCGATCACACACGCGGGCGATCCGGACATCGGTGTCATACTCAAAACACTGTCGACCGCTCTGCGGGACGTACCGGAAACCATCGCCGACCCCATCGTCGAACTCACCGCACAGGGCCTGGGCAACCGTCCGGCCGCACAACAGTGGAGGAACCTGGTGGCCGTGGACCTTTCCTTTTACAAGTCACCTCTCTCGGAAGAGATCCGGGACGAGGGCCGCGCAGAAGGCCGTGAAGAGGGCCGTGCAGAAGGCATTGCGAGGAGCATCTTGCTGCTTCTCGCCCAGGTCGGCGTCGACGTGTCCGACGAGGCGCGCGAACGCATCACAGGCTGCACCGACCTCGACACCCTGAGCCGCTGGCTCCTGCGCGCTCCCACCGCCGCGTCCGTCGAGGACGTCTTCGCCGAGAAGTAGGGGGACTGCGGCCGAGACCCGCCGGTGGCTCACGTCGATGGATGAGTCCCGGCCGCAGCGCTGCAAGAGCCTTGTGGGGTACAGGCCCCGGGCAGCTTCACCCCCCTTGGGGGCGGAAGGTGACATGAGCGCCCCGGAGCACTCACAACCGGTCAGAGTGGTCGGGTCGTGGCGACCATGCGTCCCGCATGGTCCATCACGGAGATGGACCTGATGTCCGGAAGGTGCAGGGCACTCGCCCCCGTCACGGCGGCGCTGCCGTTGGGAGTGATCGCCCAGGTGGCCGCCTGCTCCTTGCGGCCGTCCACCGAGGAGACCTGGAGGATGAAGGGTCCTGGTGCTCCTGCCGGCAGATCGGCCAGGGTGACGCTCACCGCGGTGCCCCAGGGCTTGGACGTGAGCGTGGCACGACCGGACACGGAGTACCCGGCGGCCGAGGTGAAGGCCGTGGACGGACCGGTCGACTGCCGGAACGGCAGCATCGACCCCAGTCCGAGCCCGGCAACCACGATCAGGGCCGCAGCCACTGCCAGCCACTGCCGACGAGCCCGGCGCCTGCGTGAGACATCGACGGCGCGGACCTGCCCCAGCAGACGGTCGAGCCCGGTGGGCGAAGCCGGGGGCGCCGCATCGGTGTCGGCCTCGTGCGTGGCCTGGGGACGGGGCGCGGACATGCCCGGGGCGCGGCGGAGCAGTCCAGCCAGGGGAGCCGAGCGCGCGAGCTCGTCACGGCATTCCTGACACGTGGGCAGGTGGGACTCCAGGACGCGGCGGTCGGTCTCGCTGAGACCGCCCAGCACATACGCGCCGATCAGCATGCGCACGTCATCGTGGTCGGTGCTCACCGTAGAACTCCCATTTCTTCAAAGGCTGCGCGCAGGTTGCGTACGGCGTAGTAGGCGCGGGACTTGACCGTTCCCTCCGGGATCGTGAGCCGTGACGCGGACTCGGCGGTGGTCAGCCCCTCGAAGTACAGCGCCTGGATCACGTCACGATGCTCGCTGGACAAGCGTTCCAACGCTGCGGCAATCACGTGCCCCTCCAGCGCCGCCTCCACATCATCGGCAGAAGGTACAGCCGCGAGTGCCTCGTCGTCGTAGAGCGGTTCCGGACGCCGCTGCTCAGCGCGCCAGCTGTCGGTGAGCACGTTGCGGGCGATCGTGAAGAGATAGGAGCGGATGGTGACGTGGCGTGGCTCGATCTTGGTGATGCTGCGCCATGCTCGCAGCAGAGTCTCCTGCACGACGTCCTCCGCCTGCTCAGGACTGCGCACGTACCTGCGCACGAAGGAGAGGAGCACATCGTGGTGCTCGGTGTACAACGCAGTCATCAACTGCTCGTCCGGCGTCACGCTCGATGTCCTCGTCTCGCAGGCTGGGGTCGCTTGGACCGTCGCCGGGCCCGAACTGCAGGCAGCGGACAGCCCGCGCCCCGGGGAGGCGCGGAACCAGATCCGATCCATCCGACTCACTTCCAGACATGACCGCACCGGCTGCGCCGTCTTCGAGGACGGCTGCGACATGCGGCTTCTTGTGTCCTGAGGCACTGATCGTGTGCCCTTGCCGCTACGTATACGACGAGCTGGGGGTTCGAGTTCACCCGCAGGCAGCGGACGAACTCAGGTTCTCGCCGTCCGTCGGAACGAAGGCCTGTCGGCGCTCTTTGCAGCAGGGGTGTGCACGGGAGCGCGGACACGGGTCGGGCGTCGAGACCACGGGTGCGCTGGACGGCATCCTCGTCCCCGCAGCCTTGACGGACGCCGGACGATCCGACGCTGTGCGACTTGGTCGACCTGCGGCCTGAACCGGGTGCCGCAGGTGGTCGTACACATGACCGCAAGCCTCTCAACACTCAGGAGAACAAGTCATGAGGAAGAAGAACCTCGGCTGGTCCCTCGGCGCGGGTACGGCCATGATCCTCGGCCTGGGCGTCGCGGCCTCCGGGCTGTCCAGCGCGAACGCCTCGAGCCTGGACAACACCGCCTCCACCGCAAGGCACCCGGTCAAGGTGGAGGTCCTCTCACCCAAGCGCGGCGACAACGCGGGTGTGGAGGGCAAGGGCTGGATCGTGGACCTGAAGCTCTCCTTCCGGGGCAAGACCCTGGCTGGGACGGGCTTCAACGGGCTCCAGCTCACCGGCCCGGCCGCGCACAACAACATCGCCCCCTTCCCCGGCACGTTCTCCACCGGCCAGGACGAGAAGATCCCTGGACTGGTCGTGCTGGACTCCACCACCAACAGCACCCTCCCCGGTTTCTCCGGGCCCGGCACCAACCTGGCCAACCTGTTCAACCTCTCCGGCGTCACCAACCGCACCCCGCACCAGACCGAACTGTGGGACACCTGGATCGTCGGCGCCCCCATTGTGGGGCAGAACCTCGACACCACCCTGACCGTGGCCGTCGTCGACGACCTCAACCACGACGGCGTCTACAACGACGCACCCGGCGTCGTGAAGGACCTCAACGGCGATGGGAAGATCGGCGCCAAGGACCTGGATCTGATGGGCGTCGCCTCCAACGTCGTCACCGTTCCCTTCCATATCAACGCCGACCCCGTCTGAGAGCCCGTCGGGTGACCTTCGCCCGGACAGGCTCTGAACTCCGCCGGGTCAGGAGAGCGCCGCTGCTGGGCCTGTGAACACCTGCACGTGTGCCGCAGTGCGCGCCGGCGCTGATGAGACGGAGCGACGACGATGTCGTCTCACCCGCCTTCGTCCACTGCTCCGTACGCGGTCCCCTGCGGACACCCGTTGTCCGGCTGCAGACATGCCTGGGCACTTCCTGGGCTCGCCGCCTCCCCGGATACATCATTGCCGGCGCCCGTCCGGCCATGCCGAAGACTGCCCCTGCCTGCAGCGGCATCCCCGCACGGCACCGTGCTCCGCAGGTTCCCGGGCCAAGGCCCCACGGCTTCGTCCGGGAACCTGCTGCGCCCGTGCAAGGTCCTCGATTCTCTGCGTCACGTCGCACATGACTGCCAGACGGACGGGCCGACATCCGGCCCCCCCCACCATGAGGAGCTACTTCCATGAACTCCCCGAAGACCCGTGTGGCCCTGGTGGCCTCCACGGCACTGCTGGTCGCCTCCGGCGCGGCGCCGAGCGTCGCCGCCGCTCCTGCGCCTGAGCACGCTCGCGCCTCCGTGGCGCTCGCCTGGTACGACACCACGGCTGACACGATCGCGGCGGCCGGCTCATCACTCCCTCCGGTGACCAACAGCCGCACCTGGGCGGTCAGTTGGATCGCGGCGGCGCGGGCCTTGCACCATGTGCCGTCTGGGGTCGACCGCGGGGACTACCAGGACGCGGCGCTGGCCGCCGCGGTGCACCGCGCCCTGGTCGAGCTGGTGCCCACCCGTGCCCCGGAGCTGGATGCCGCCCTGCAACAGACCCTGGACCAGACCCCCGACGGCCCGGCCGAGACCTTGGGCGCCGCAGCCGGCGAACGCCAAGCGCTGGAGGTCCTGCACGACCGTGAGGGAGACGGCCTCGACGGGGCCTCGGTGAACGCCCCCTTCACCGCGCCGCCGGCCGCGCCAGGCGTCTGGCAACCCACCCCGCCCGCGTTCGCGCCCGCCATCCAGAACGGCACCCGGTTCGCCCGGCCCTTCCTGCTGAAAAGCGCCGGCCAGTTCCGACTGCCCGCACCTCCCGCTCCGACGTCCAAGCGGTACCAGACCGACCTGAAGGAGGTTCGAGACTTCGGCGAGCTGAACAGCACCGTGCGCACCGCGCGGCAGACCGACACGGCCAACTTCTGGTTCGACTCCTCGCCGGCCCTGTGGACCAAGCCGATTCGCGTCGCGCTCGCCGCCACCTCCCATCAGCCGCTGCGCAAGCAGGCCGAACTCGTCGCCCTGGCCAACGCCACGCTGGTGGACACGCAGATCGCCACCTCCGACAGCAAGTACACCTACCCGCTGTGGCGCCCCGTCACCGCGATCCGGGCAGGCGTCGGCGAGATACCTGCCGACCCGTCATGGAACCCGCTGCACACCACCCCGGCGCACCCGGACTACCCCAGCGGCCACAACACCTACGCAGGCGCGGCGGAAACCGTTCTCACCGCCCTCGTAGGACCGCGCACGGCCCCGTTCACCCTGACCAGCGGTACCGCGCCAGGCGTCGTCCGTACGTACACCGCATGGCACCAGCTCACGCTGGAGAACATGGACGCGCGGGTCTGGCTGGGCATTCACACCCGACTCGCGGATGAGGCCGGGGTCACACTGGGTACCGATGTCGCCACGTACGGCCTGAACCACGCGCAGGCGCTGTTCCAGCAGCACTGAATCGGCCGGGCGAACACCGCCGCGACCGTGCGCAAGTCCCTGCTCCGCTGCCAGTCGCTCGTGTACCCCACCCGGCCAGAGGCTGGGTGGGGTACACCATGAACCGCTCCTGACCGGCCGACCCGGTGCTCCCCTGCACCAGGGCGGCCACCCGATCAGCCAACCATCACGACCCTCAAACACCTGGTGAGCGCGGTTGTGACGGTGTCGTCGGGGTCTCTCTCCTTCGATCGGGCGGGGGCGGCAGCCGAAGTTTCCCCGCGGGCTGCGGCCGGGGCCCGTCGGCGACCACGCCAACCGGTGAGTCCCGGCGGCACAGACGGGAGCAGTTTCTCCGTGGTGGTGGGGGATGCAGGCGTGAGCGCCCCCGAATTCCTCACAACCCGCGGTACTTCGGTGTACGCCGTTCCACGAAGCTCGCCACGCCCTCGTTGGCGTCCTGCGTCGTCATATTGATCTCCTGGGCCATCGCCTCGGCCGCGAACGCCGTCGCCCGGTCGGAGTCGAGGGAGGCGTTCACCAGCTGCTTGGTGAGGGCGATCGCGCGGGTCGGGCCGTCGGCCAGGCGCTGGGCCCACGCGCGGGCCGTCGCCGTCAGATCCTCGTCCGGGACCACCCGGTTGACCAGACCCAGGCGTTCCGCCTCCGCCGCCGGGAGCGCGTCGCCGAAGAACATCAGCGCCTTGGCGCGCTGCGGCCCGATCAGGCGCGGCAACAGATACGCGCCGCCGCCGTCGGGCACGAGGCCGCGGCGTACGAACACCTCGATGAACTTCGCCGACTCGGCGGCCAGCACCAGATCGCAGGCGAACGCGAGATGGGCACCGATACCGGCCGCCGTGCCGTTGACGGCCGCGATCACCGGCTTCTCGCAGTCCAGGACCGCGGCGATCATTCGCTGCGCGCCCAGCCGGATGGTGCGGGCCACATCCCCCGGCACCCGGTCGCCCGTCGACGGTGCGCCGCGCAGGTCGGCGCCCGCGCAGAAGCCGCGGCCGGTGGCGGTGAGGACGACGGCCCGGACCGCCGGGTCGGCGGAGGCCTCGGCGAGGAGCGCGATGACGCGTTCCCGCTGGTCCCAGGTGACGGCGTTCATTGCCTCGGGGCGGTTCAGCGTGATCCACGAGACGCCGTTGTCGGTGGCGTGGAGTATCAATGAATCGAGCGGGTCGGTCGGTGCGGCGGACCCGGTGTGTCCGGTGTGCTCGGCGGTGTCTTCGGGGGAGGACGGCATGAGGCAGCTCCTGGTTAGGTGGTGTGACCGGTGGCGCGTCGGACGGGGTGGCCGGCGGTGTGACCGGTCAGCGGCACACGGCCAGCGCGTCCAGCGCCACCGCTCCCTGTCCCCGCCCCAGCACCATCAGCGGGTTGATGTCCAGCTCGGAGATGTCGTCGCCCAGCTCCAGCGCCATCCGCTGTACCCGCAGTACGACCTCGATGAGCGCGTCGACGTCCACCGGCGGTCCGCCGCGTACGCCTTCCAACAGTGCCCGGCCGCGCAGTTCGCCGAGCATCGACCGCGCCTGGTCCTCGCCGAACGGCGGCACCCGCACCGCGGCGTCGTGCAGCACCTCCACGAGCACGCCGCCGAGCCCGACCGTGACCGTCGGTCCGAACAGGGCGTCGTGCGTGACGCCGACCATCATTTCGACGCCCCGCTCGATCATCTGGCAGACCAGGACGCCGTCCAGCTCGACACCTTCGTAGCGGGCGATGTCGGTCAGTTCGCGGTACGCGTCGCGGACCTGGCTCGCGGAGGTGAGCCCGACCTTGACCAGGCCCAGCTCGGTCTTGTGGGCGAGCCGGGCGCCCGACGCCTTCATGACGACCGGGTAGCCGACCAGCCCCGCCGCCCGGACGGACGCCGCGGCGCTCGTCACCAGATGCTCCCGCGGCACGCGGATTCCGTACGCCCGCAGCAGCTGCTTCGCCGCGTGCTCGCTCAGCTGGTGGCCCGGGCGCATCAGGGCCTGCGCCTTGCGGAACGAGGGCGACGGCGTGCGCGGCGCCTCGTCGAAGGGCGAGCGGTACGAGGCGGCGAAGCGGTGGTGGTCCAGATAGGCCTTCACGGCGGTGATGCAGTTGCCGAAGGTGCGGAAGGTGGCGACGCGCGACGAGCCGAGCAGCGTTGTGCGGTACGCGTCCTCCGTGCCGACCGGCGAGCCCCACACCACGCACACCAGCTTGTCCGTGGTCTCCGCCACGTCCACCAGGTCCTGCGCGAGTTTGTCGCTCATCGGGGGGAACGGGCCGGTGATCGGACAGATCAACACCCCGACGTCCGGGTCGGCGAGAATCGCGTCGATGATCTTCCGGCCGCGCCAGTCGCCGACCGGATGGCCGCCGTTGTCGACCGGGTTCGCCACGTTCAGGTAGTCGGGAATCCACTCGTGCAGCTCGCGCTGCTTCTCCTCGGACAGGGTGGGGAGCCTCAGCCCCGCCCCGGTCGCCAGGTCCGAGAAGTGCGCGCCCGTGCCGCCCGAGATCGAATACACGACGACCCCGTCGGCCTGCGGCTTCCGTGCCCGGGCCAGCAGGGCGGCGGTGTCCTGGAGTTCGTCGAGTCCGTCCACCCGGATCACGCCGAACTGCCTCATCGCCGCGTCCACCACCTGGTCGGCTCCGGTCAGCTTGCCGGTGTGTGACGCGGCCATCCTGGCCCCCGTCTCCGTACGCCCCACCTTGACCGCCACGACCGGCACCCCGGCCCGCGCCGCCCGGTCGGCGGCGAGCAGAAAGGAGCGGCCGTCCTTGAGGCCCTCGACGTAACAGGCGATGGCTCCGACCTCGGGACGCTGGGAGAAGTACGAGATGAAGTCGGCGGTCTCCAGATCGGCCTCGTTGCCCGTGGGCGCCCAGTGCGAGAGCCGCACGCCCAGCTCCTGAAGGGTGTAGACGGGGCGCCCCTGGTGACCGGACTGGGTGATCAGAGCGATCGCCGGCCCGTCCAGGTCCTCCCGGAACCTCTCGAAGGCGTTGAGGTTGGTGTTCGGCCCGAGCAGCCGCAGCCCCGACCGCTCCACAGCGGCCGCCAGCCGCGCCTGGGCGGCGGCGCCCTCCTCGCCGGTCTCGGCGAACCCGGAGGCGAAGGCGACCGCGAACTTCACCTTGGCCTGGCCGAGTTCCTCGATCACCGGAAGCGGGTCGCCGACCAGCAGCACCGCCAGATCGACCTGCTCCGGCAGGTCCGCGACGGAAGGAGAACAGGCCCGCCCGAACACGGACTCCCGACTGGGATGCACGGGATACAGCCGCGCCCCGACCCGCTCGGCCCAGGCGACGAGCTGCCGGGTGATGCCGGTATTCGGTCGGTCCTCGGCGTCGGACGCCCCGATGACGGCCACGGACTCGGGCCGGAAGAACCGGTCCAGATCCGGCACGGGAGCGTGCAGCGGGCGGCCGCTGACATCGAGATCGCCTTCCCCTGCGGCGACCGCCATGCTATGGACGGCGGCGTGCGGCTCTTCGCCGCAGCCCACCACCCGGGCGCGGAAGTGTGTGGTGAGGGTGCCGTGAGTCGATCCAAGCATCGTTCCGCCCACTCCTGCCAGAAGTCCGTCGGGGTGCCTGTACCCGGCCAGCGATAAGCTGACACTCTGTCAGGTTACTGAACTGACACTCCGTCAGGAATGGGTGTGCAGGCAAAGGCCGGCCGGGCCTGCCGGGCCGGCGATCTCCGGCTCCGGCCGAACCCGCCGGCCGCCCGGGGCGACGGGTCTCTGCGGCGTCCCTGGAGAGCCGGGCGTGGTCGTAGAAGTCGATCACCGTACGGGGGGCCGCCTGCGGCCCCGGTACGGACGACATCCGGGAATCTTCCGCCTTGGCCGTGACGCAGTCGCTGCCCGAGCTCGGCGCCCGTGCCACCGTCACGGATCCGAGGGCGCTCGACAACGCCCGGAAAGGCCTGTCCCGAACTCGCCTGCGCCGACGATCCGGTGGCCGCTGTGGAGGGCGCCGATCTGCTGCTGTATCTGACCGAGTGGCCGCAGTTCGCCGACCTCGATCCCGCACGGATCGCACGGCCCGTCCTCATCGACGGCCGAGGGTCGGCGCCGCAGAAGTACTTCTGCTTCACCAAGTAGGGTCAGGGGGAAAGCGAGGAGGGCCTCCGCGGCTGCGGAGGCCCTCCTCTGCGCGCCGACTACCAGGTCGGCTCGCCCGCCGGCTGCCTGGTGGTGGCGTTGAGGCGGTTGAAAAGGTTGGTGATGCCGATCATGAGGGTCAGCGCGGCGAGTCCCTGCTCGTCGAAGTGGTCGGCCGCGGCGTCCCAGATGTCGTCCGGCACCGCATCGCCCCGGTCGCTCAGCCGGGTCGCCGCCTCGGTGAGCGCCAGCGCCGCGCGCTCCTCGTCGGAGAAGTACGGCGCCTCGCGCCAGGCCGCCACGGCGAACAGCTTCTCGTCGGCCGTGCCCGCCTTCCTGGCGCTGCGGACCCCGTAGTCGACGCAGAAGCTGCATCCGTTGATCTGGCTCGCCCGCAGGTGGACGAGTTCCAGCATCGAGTCCGGGACGCCACGGTTCCGAGTGGCCTTCAGGAGTTCCTGGATGGCGGGCATGACCTCGGGGATGACGACGGCCGGGTTCTTCATCCGTGCTTCCATGATGCTGCTCCTCCGGATCTTCGGGGCCTGTGGTGACACCCGCTCGTTTTCGTCCTTCACAGCAATGACGGAACGCTTCGCGCGGATGTGACGGGCCCCGCGAGTTCCTTTTCCGGACCGGAGAGCGCGTCCTCGGCGGTGTCCGTGACGACGAGGCGGCCAAGCGCCGACGCTCTCGGACTTCTCCAGCGCGACGGACCGCACCCCTTGCGCGCGCAGGGCGGCCGCGGCGGCGAGACCGCCCGGGCCGCCGCCGATGACATAGACGGGCCGGTGTTCCGTGATGTCGGTGGGTACGGAGCGGGGGCTACCGGCGGTAGAGGTGCTGTCGGGCATGGCTCGGAACGTAATCGCGCGTTCGCTTGATGGGTCCCGGTCAAGGCCGGAATCGATTGCGAATTGATCACGGGCGTGTGCCTTCGGTCTGCGTTCTGCGCGCCTCTTGCGCGGCCGTGCCGGATCGAGTGAACTGACGTACCGTCAGATTCTTTGAGTGGGAGGGATCCTGATGCGGACGATCTGGCTCGGCGGAGCCGAGTGGCTCGCCGTCCTTCGAATAGGGCTCGGACTGTGGTGGCTTGAGAGCTGGCGGCACAAGGACAAGAAGGGCTGGTTCGAACGCGGTACGGGCATCGCCTGGGCGGCGGACGTCGCGGGCAAGCACAAGTGGCCGGCGGTCAGGAGCGGCTTCGAAAAGGTCGTCGCGCCCCGCCCCAAGGCAATGGCCTACCTCGTCGTGTACGCGGAACTCGCCCTCGGTCTCGGGCTGATCGTCGGCTTCCTGACCCCGGTCGCGCTCGTCGGCGGGCTGCTCCTCAATCTCCTCTATCTGGTGCTGATGATCCACGACTGGGCCGAGCAGGGGCAGAACGCGATGATGGTGCTGATCTCGCTGGTCGCCCTCTTCGCCATGTCCTGGCAGGTCTGGTCCCTCGACCACGCGATCGGACTTTTCGGATGACCGCCGCCACCCCCCGCTTCGACCTGCCCGAGCCGGACGACTTCACCCGCCCCTACTGGGACGCCGCCGCCGAGGGGTACTTGCTGCTGCGACGGTGCCGTGCCTGCGGCGCCGCCCACCACTATCCGCGCGAGTTCTGCCCCACGTGCTGGAGCGAGGACGTCGACTGGGAGCGGGCGAGCGGCCGCGCCAGGCTCTACACCTGGTCCGTCGTCCACCGCAACGACCTGCCGCCGTTCGGTTCCCGCGTCCCGTACACGGCGGCCGTCGTCGACCTCGCCGAGGGGCCGCGCATGATGACGGAGATCGTCGACTGCGAGGAGTCTGCCCTCGCGATCGGCATGGAGTTGCGCGTCGCTTTCCGGCAGGAGGAGGGGTGCGAGGCGGTCCCGGTCTTCCGGCCGGAAGCCGGTGCCTGACGTGGCAGGCTCAGCGCCGCTTGCTGCGGCGCAGCTTCCATCGCTCCCAGATGTTGGGGTGGCGGACGACCACTCCGCCCATGCCGCCCGAGCCGGTGAGGCGGAGCAGCGGTGCGCCCGGGAGTCTCTCGCCCCGGGTCCGGTCCTTGAAGCCGCCCATGCCGGGACGGACGTCGTCGGTCTCCGCCGCCCACCCCCTGGGTACGACGACGACGACCCCGCCCATCTGGCCGTTGACCTCCAGATCGATCTCGCGCAGTCGGGTCTCGGTCTGCGTGAAGTCGAGCTTGGCGCCGCCCATGCCGCCGTCCACGTCGATGCGCGCAGGCACCTTCCACCGTCCGGTCCGTGCCAGGCCGTGGATGCCGCCCTCGATGACCAGCGGCTCCGTCGCGTTCTGCGGCGCGAGCGCCAGATCGGCGGTGAGGGGTTCCAGCTCGGCGAAGGTCCTGGCGGCGAGCGCCTGACCCAGGCGCGTATCCAGCTCGTCGAGATCGATGCGGCCCTCGGCCGCCGCCTCCTGGAGCTGCTCCACCACCGCTTCGCGGTCGGCGTCGGAGGCACGAAGCCGACTGACGGAATTCGGGCGCTCAGGAGTCATGAACCTGATGATACGGAACGGGTCACCAGTTCTCCCGTACCAATTGCGCAACCACCACCCCGTGCAGCAGCTCGGCGTCCACGAACTGCCCCTCCTCCGGCGCCCCGCACCGCCAGCTCAGCGGATACGTGTTGCCGTGCGCCGCGGGGATCCCCACGTACAGGTCCCGCGCCGACGGGCCGAGACATGTCGCCCCGGGCGGCCAGTCGTACTCCTTGCTCACCCCGGGCGGGATCAGGAAGTACGTCCACCGCCCGCCCGCGACCTCCCGGACCACCGGACCCGGATCGCCGTCCGTGAGCGTGGCGAGGTGGTGCAGGACGGCCTCGCCGCGTACGCCGCGCACCCGGATGGCGTCGAAGTGGACCCCGGTCAGATGGAGTTGCAGCCCCGCGGGGGGTACCCATTCGGGGAGATTCTTGCTCGTCATGGATACGAGGATCCCGCCGACTTCGTAGCGTGACGAGATAGACACGGTACACATTCGGCAATGTGGTGAGAGCGGTGGTGGCTGTGGGGACGAGTGGTGAGCCGTCGCAGGTGCGGAGGCTTGTGGGGGATCTGATCCGGATCCACCGGATACGGGCGGGGCTCACGCAGAGGGACGCGTCGGAGAAGCTGTTGGTCTCGGAGTCCTTAATGGGGGGCATATGGGCGGGCTGAGCGCATCCCCTCGTTGGACTTCCTGCGGGATGCAGATCAAGTCTTCGAGGCGGGGGGAGCGTTGAAGGCGTGCGTGGAGCTGGTCGACGAGGAGAAACACGCGCCGAAGATCCTCAACTGGGTGCGGCTGGAGCGGCTGGCGCGGGTGATCAGCGCGTAAGGCCCCACCTTCGCCGTCACCCCGGCCGCCTGGTCCGCTTTCGTGGCCGGTGCACGCACCGCCTGATTGTCACAGGCCGGGCGCGCCCCAGACCGGGAACCACCGGGAGAGATCCTGCTCGACCCGCAAGTCGTCGCCCAGTGTCGCCCTGACCTGCAGCTCCAGGGCGCTGTCCCGTCTCTCGGCGCCGCCCGGCACCGGGGCGAACGGATAGAACGTGCCGCGTTTGTAGAGGTAGACCAGGGCCAGCGAGCGCCCTTCGGCGTTCCGGAAGCCGATCAGTGAACAGAGCAGTTGCGGGCCGAAACCCCCGTCCTGGAGCAGTGTGTTGACCGCGTGCAGGTCGTTGACCAGGCCGGCCACGTCGTCGGGGGAGTGGCGGGCGAGCAGCCAGGTGTAGCCGTACGAATCGTGGCTGAACTCCACCGGGATCCCGCCCCGGTCCGTGTCCGCGTCGAGCAGTTCCTGTACGTCCTGCTGGATACGGGCGAAGGTGCCGCCCTCCACGCCCGCGAAGCAGACCGAGCCCAGACCGGTGGGGATGAAGCCCGCGCCCGCCTGGAGGGTGAGCGCGGCGGACGGTACGGCGAAGAGCTGGTCGAGGTCGGGGCGGACCGGTTTGCTGCGTCCCAGGATCGTGTCGAGCAGACCCACTGTGGACTCCTTACGGGCGGGCGAGTTCGGCGGAGATGCGGGCCAGCTGGTCGAGGCGCTGTTCGAGGGTCGGGTGGGAGGAGAGCAGCCGGCTGAGGCTCTCCTCGGACGAGAACGCCGGGACGAAGTAGAAGGCGTTGTACGGCTCCGCCTTCCGCAGGTCCTCCGTCGGGATCCGGGCCATCTGCCCGCTGACCTTGGTGAGCGCCGAGGCGAGCGCGGAGGGGCGGCCGGTGAGGAGGGCGGCGGCGCGGTCGGCGGAGAGTTCGCGGTAGCGCGAGAGCAGTCGGGTGAGCAGGAAACTCAGGCAGTACACGACGGCGCTGATCAGCGGGACCAGCAGGATCGCGATGCCGACGGGGTCGCTGCTGCGGCTGCTGCGGGAGAAGCCGCCCCAGAGGGCGACGCGGGTGATCACGCCGGCCATGACGCCGAGGAACGAGGCGATCGTCATGACGGCGACGTCCCGGTGCGCGACGTGTGACATCTCGTGTGCGAGGACGCCCTCCAGCTCCTCGGGTTGCAGTCTGCGCAGGAGCCCGGTGGTGGCGCAGACGAGGGCGGTCTTCTCGCCGCGGCCGGTGGCGAAGGCGTTCGGTACGTCGCTCTGGGCGATGGCGACCCGGGGCTTGGGCATGTCGGCCAGGGCGCAGATCCGGTCGATGGTGCCGTGCAGCTCGGGTGCTTCCTCGGGGGTGACCTCGCGGGCGCCCATGCTGAAGGCGGCGATGCGGTCGCTGAACCAGAACTGCGCGATGAACAGGCCACCCACGAGGATCAGGATGATCGGCCAGGCGCCCCGCAGCACCGCGAGGAGCACGCCCACCAGGACCACGTACAGCAGTCCGATCAGGAACATGGTGGTGACCATGCGCGTGGTCAGACCGTGGTCGGGGGCGTAACGGGAACGGGCTTGTGTCATGGAATGCCTCCAGCAACTCACCTGCTTCCCATAGTGCCCCTTTCTGGTCGAAATAGTTTTCCGGCTCACGGCCAGAGCAGTTCCCGGGTCCAGTCGCCGCCGTCCCGGCGGTAGCGGAGCCGGACGTGCCGTCGCCGCGCATCGCCCTGGAAGAACTCGACCTCGTGCGGCTCGACCACGTACCGCGTCCAGCTCGTCACGTCCGTCTCCGGTTCTGCCAGCGCCCGCTCCCATGCGGCGTCCGAGGCGCGGTTCAGCTCCTCGTACGAGCCGAGCACCTCGCTCTGTCGCCCCACCAGCGCCGAGGCCAGCGCCCCGGTCGAGCGGACGTGCAGATCGGCCCGGCTCTCGGCCGGGGTGCAGGCGGTGACCGGACCTCGTACCCGTACCTGTCGGCCCTGTGCGGGCCAGTAGAAACCGAGCGCCGCATGCGGACGCGCGGCGAGCTGGCGGCCCTTTGCGCTGGTGGCGTGCGTGGCGAAGTGCCAGCCGCGGTCGTCCGCGTCGTGCAGCATCAGCGTCCGAACGTCGGGGTGGCCCTCGGCGTCGACGGTGGCCAGCGTCATGGTGTGCGGCTCGGTCTGCCCGGCGGCCACCGCCTCGGCGAACCAGGCGTGGAAGAGGGGGAGCGGGGTGCGGGGCGCGGCGGCCGGGTCGAAGGCGGGGAGGTCCACGTCCCAGACGCGCTGGGTGTGCAGGAGGTCCCGGAAGGTGCGCTGGGCAGAGGTCGATGCATCCGTCATGCGGCCATTGGACATCAGGCCCCGGAGTGCACCGTTGCCTCACCCCCTCACACTGCCCTCATACCCGCTCACCCCCGCCCCAGCACCACCGTCCCCGACGAGCAGAACCAGCCGCCCGTCCCCGAGGCCACCGCCAGCTCCGGCAGCCGTCCGTCCGCCTTCCGGACCTGACGGTCTCCCGCCTCCCCGCGCAGTTGCCGTACCGCCTCCACCAGCAGGAACAGCCCGCGCATGCCGGGGTGGCAGGCGGAGAGGCCGCCGCCGTCGGTGTTGACCGGGAGCTCGCCGGTCAGGCCTGTGCGGCCCTTCTCGACGAAGGCGCCGCCCTCGCCCTTCGCGCAGAAGCCGAGGTCCTCCAGTGTCACCAGCGTCATATAGGTGAACGCGTCATAGATCTCGGCCAGGTCGATGTCCGCCGGCCGTACCCCGGCCCGTTCGAACGCCCGGCGGCCCGAGACGGCCGCCGGGGAGACCGTGAAGTCGTCCCACTCCGACATCGTGGAGTGCGAGACGTGCTCACCCGTGCCGAGGATCCACACCGGAGCCTTCGCCGTGTCCGGCACGTACTCCTCCGCGGCCAGCAGCACCGCGCACCCGCCGTCGCTGCGGATGCAGCAGTGCAGCTTGGTGAACGGGTCCGCGATCATCGGGCCGGACAGCACGTCGTCCACCGTGATCGGGTCCCGGAACATCGCGTCCGGGTTGGCCGCCGCGTTCGCTCGCGCCTGGACCGCCACCTCGGCGAGCTGCTCCAGCGTCGTCCCGTACGCGTGCATATGGCGGCGGGCGGCCATGGCGTACTTGGCGATCAGCGAGTGCCCGTACGCCACCTCGAACTGGAGCGGGCCGCGCGAACCGAACGACAGGTTCGACGTGCGGCGCCCCGCCCTGATGTCGGCGCGGGCGGTCGATCCGTACACCAGGAGTACGGCGTTCGCGCGGCCTGCCGCGATCGCGTCGGCGGCGTGGGCGGCCATCACCTCCCAGGCCGCACCGCCGACGGCGGTGGAGTCCACCCAGGTGGGTTTCAGTCCCAGATACTCGGCGACCTCGACGGGGGCGAGCGTGCCGAGTCCGGCGGAGGCGAAACCGTCGACGACCGAGCGGTCCAGGCCCGAGTCGGCGAGTGCCCGGCGGGCGGCCTGGGCGTGGAGGGTGTACGGAGTCGGGCCGTCGACGCGTCCGCAGTCCGCGAGGGATATGCCGACGACAGCGACCTTGCGCGGGGGAGAGAAGGGTGAGGAAGGCATGAATCTGACGGTACATCAGATATGGCGCTACAGACCGGTGTGCGGGCGGGCCGGGTCCGGGAGCGGAGGTGTGCGCGAGTCTGGGTTTCTGGCGCCGTCACCCTTAGCATGACGCCCCGTCAGATCAGGGGTCGACGGCCCCTGAGGGGAAGGAGCCCGACCATGGACGCCGCCTTCACCGCGGAGCAGGACGAGATCCGCCGCACCCTGCGCGACCTGCTGGCCAAACGCTGCGGACCCGCCGAGGTCAGGAGCGCCGTACGGACCGCGCACGGATACGACGAGACCCTGTGGCGGCAGCTCGCCCAGGATCTCGGACTGCCCGGCCTCACGCTCGCGGAGGAGTACGGAGGAGCCGGCTGCGGCCCCGCCGAACTCGCCGTCGCCTGCGAGGAGGCCGGCCGCGCCCTGCTGCCGTCCCCGCTGCTCGCCACCGCCGCGCTCGCCGCACCGCTGATCGCCGCCGTCGGCACCGACGCCCAGCGCACCGCCCTGCTGCCGCGCATCGCCGCGGGCGAACTGACCGCGACCCTCGCAGTCCCCGGCGGCTCACCGGCCACCGCCCTCGGTCTCATCGGCGACACCAGCGGCGGCGCCTGGGCGGGCGGCGGCCGGTCCGGCGGCGTACAGGCCACGCCCGGCCCGGACGGGTGGCGGTTGTACGGGGAAGCCGCCCAGGTCCTCGACGGGCACAGCGCCGGACTTCTGCTGGTCGCCGCCCACACGGGTGGCTTCCCGCGCAGCCGGACTCTCCTCTTCCTCGTCCGCTCCGACACGGCGACCGGGCTCGCCCGCACCCGGCAGATCTCGCTCGACGAGACCCGGCCGGTGGCCCGTGTCGAACTCCGTGAGACCACCGCCGAACTGCTCGGCGCGGACGACTCGGTGGATGTGTCGGGGCCGGCCGGAGCACTCGCGGCCGTCGGGCGCACGACCGCCGCCGTACTGGCGGCGGAGGCGGTCGGAGCCGCGGCGAGCGCACTCGACCGGACCATCGAATACGTCAAGGCGCGCGAGCAGTTCGGCCGCGCCATCGGCTCCTTCCAGGCGGTGAAGCACCGGCTCGCCGACAGTTACGTACGGGTGCAGGCGGCCAGGTCCGCGGCGTACTACGCGGCGTGGGACCCGGCGGCCGGAGGGCTCGCGCTCGCTCAGGCGCTGGAAGCGCTGCGGATCACCACCGCCGAGGCCATCCAGCTGCACGGCGGCATCGGCTTCACCTGGGAACACGAGGCGCATCTCTACTTCAAACGGGCCGCCGCCGACGAGCTGCTCTTCGGTCCGGTCCACCGGCTGCGCGACCACGCCGCCGAACAGGCCGGTCTGTTCACGCCCGGCGACCAGAAACCGCGCGAGGAGGTGGCGGTCTGATGGCGCCCGGAGTCCGGCTGATCCAGAAGGTGTCCTCGACCCGTGCCTTCGCCAGGATCGCCCCGTACGTCGTGCCCGCCATGGACCGCACCGTCCACCGGCTCACCCGCGGGAAGGTGCTGCTCAGCGCGCGGATGCTGCCGGGGATGGTCCTGACGGCGCGCGGGGCGAGGAGCGGACAGCCGCGCACCACTCCGCTGGCCTGCATGCCGGAGCGCCGCTCCGAGGGCGGCGGCAGCGACAGCTGGATTCTGATCGGCAGCAACTTCGGCCGTCCGGGTCATCCTGCCTGGACCGCCAATCTGCTGGCCCATCCGGACGACGCCGTCATCAACTGGAAGGGGCGCGACATCGCTGTGCGTGCCCGGCTGCTGGAGGGCGCGGAGAGGGTGGAGGTGTGGCAGGCGGCGCTGGCCTTCTGGCCGCCGTACGCCACGTATCAGGCACGGGTGGAGCGGGAGATCCGGCTCTTCCGGCTGGAGCGGCGCGACACTCCGTGACCCGGAAGCCGCCCGGATACGCCGATGGCGGACCACATCGGGTGGTCCGCCATCGGTGAGACAGGACGTGGGCAGCCCGGGATTGCCGTGCGGAGCCCAGTGCAGGAAGAAGCGAGGCAAGAGGCCGGAGAGAAGGGTGCGCCCGGCGCTATCTCGTCGGTTTCTTGCCGGTGATGCCCAGATGCACCAACAGTGCGAGATTGGGCTTGAGTTCCGCCTGCTTGACGCCCCAGGTCTGGAAACCCTTCTGGTGTGAGGCGACCGCCGCCAGCATCGCGACGAGCGAGCCCGCCATCGCTGCCGGACTGACGTCCTTGTCGACCTTGCCTTTGGCCTGGAGCTCCTTCACCGAATCGGTGAGGGAGTTGGTGACCGAGTTCAGGATCTTCATGCGGATCTTGTAGAACCGCTTGTCGCCCTCGGCCGCCCCCAGGTCGACCACGCGCAGGATCGCGTCATGGCGTCGCCAGAAGTCGAGGAATCCCTCGACGAGCTCTTCGGAGGTCTGCCAGCCCGCCTTGCCGACCCAGGAGCGGCCGGCGACCAATTCGGTCAACGCGGCGCCCTCCTTGGCCATTTCTTCGGCGATCTCGAGGACGGCTCCCTCGACGTCGGGGAAGTACTGGTAGAAGGTTGCGGGTGAAGTCCCGGCCCTGCGGGCGACGTCGATGACTTTGACGTCCCGGTAAGGCGAGGAGCTGAGCATTTCGCTGAGGCAGTCGAGCAGCTTCTGCCGCGTCGCCTGTCCGCGTCGACCGGCCACGCGGCCGTCGACGGTGCGCACTTGTCCTGTCATGCCGTCAGCTTACCGAGGGGTGATCGGAGCGCGATTCGGCCGACTGCAAATGGGGAGTTCCGCAGGTGCGGTGGGGTGGCGTGGGAGAAGTGGCCGGATTTCGGCGGATGCGATCCACAGCCTGAGCGGTGTTATCAACAGC
Source organism: Streptomyces sp. NPDC048411 (assembly GCF_040704695.1). Taxonomy (NCBI): domain Bacteria; kingdom Bacillati; phylum Actinomycetota; class Actinomycetes; order Kitasatosporales; family Streptomycetaceae; genus Streptomyces; species Streptomyces sp. NPDC048411. The sequence continues at coordinate 45,812 of NZ_JBEZKL010000024.1, read as the reverse complement.
CTGTGGACAACATCGGTGGATAACTTTCCGTGACGCGACGGCCAAGGAACTCCGATATCGAATCTTCGTTCGACGAGAGGCGTTCGCTGCGCGGTACACGCGGCGCGCGGCTACGTTGGGTGTGACGAGCGTCACCTCGATGGAAGGACCCGGGCCCATGGCCGCATTCCCGCGCTCCGCGCCATGCTGGGTGGACGCGCAGCTCCCCGATCTCGAAGCGGGCAAGCGTTTCTACGGCGGGCTCTTCGGGTGGACCTTCCGGGCCGGGGAGGCCGCCGGGGGCGCGTACGCCGAGGCCCTCAGCGACGGCAAGCTCGTCGCCGCACTCGCCGCCAAGCAGGACGGCCGGATGCCGACCGCCTGGGGCGTCTACTTCACCACCGACGACATCGTCGCGACCGTCGCCCTGATCCGGCAGGAGGGCGGCCGGGTCATCACCGAGCCCGTCCGGGTCGGCCGCGCGGGCGTGCTCGCGCAGGCCGCCGACCCGGGCGGTGCGGTCTTCGGGCTCTGGCAGGCCGGTGACCGCAGCGGGTTCGAGAAGCAGAACGAGCCCGGATCCTTCTGCTGGACCGAGGTCCACACCCGGCAGAAGGGCCGCGTCGACGCCTTCTACGAGAAGGTTTTCGGCTTCCTCGGAACCGATCTCGGCGAGTCCGGCACCGATCATGGCGAGCCGGGCACCGGCGACGGGGACACCGGCGACGGGGACACCGGCGACGGGGACACCGGCGACGAGGACACCGGCGACGAGGGCGCCTCCGATTTCGGATCCGCCGAGTCCGGGTCCGGCGGTGCGGGCGCCTCCGAGTCCGGCGTCGACTTCCGCATGTGGTCCCCCGAAGGCACCGAACCCGGCCCGGACACCGCGATCGGCGGACGCAGCGTGATCACCGACGCGTTCCCGGCCGAGATGCCCAGCTATTTCCGCATCTACTTCGCCGTCGCGGACTGCGACGCCGCTGCCGAGGCGGCGGTCGGGCTCGGCGGCCGGGTCTCCGCGCCGCCCTTCGACATCCCGTATGGGCGGATGGCGGTCCTGCACGACGATCAGGGTGCCGAGTTCGCCGTACTTCAGCCCCCGGTGTCCTGAAAGAGGGCAGAGTGACATGTGACACCCCGATCCGCCCCCGGGTTCGCAACCATCGCCTCAGCCAGGAACAATCAGGGAGCGCACCGCCGGGTGGTGCCCAGTGGTGAGACGCTGCACAGGGCGGGGTTTTTCGCGGACTTCTGTTCCTGAGGTCCGTACGGGGAGGTGGCAGGCAAGTGGTGGAGCAGCTGACGCAGCACGACCCGAGGCGGATCGGCCCGTTCGAGGTGCTGGGACGGCTCGGGGCCGGCGGCATGGGGCTGGTCTATCTCGCCCGCTCGGCGTCCGGCCGGCGGGTGGCGATCAAGACCGTGCGTACGGAGCTCGCCGAGGACCAGCTCTTCCGGGTCCGCTTCACGCGTGAGGTGGAGGCCGCCCGCGCGGTCAGCGGCTTCTACACGGCCGCCGTGGTGGACGCCGACCCGCGTGCCGCCGTGCCGTGGCTCGCCACCGCTTACGTGCCCGCTCCCTCGCTCGAAGAAATAGTGACGGAGTGCGGCCCGATGCCGACCCAGGCGGTGCGCTGGCTGGCCGCCGGGATCGCCGAGGCGCTCCAGTCCATCCACGGCGCGGGGCTGGTCCACCGCGACCTCAAGCCGTCGAACGTGCTGGTGGTCGAGGACGGTCCGCGGGTGATCGACTTCGGGATCGCGTCCGGAGTCTCCAACACCCGGCTGACCATGACCAACGTGGCGGTCGGCACCCCTGCGTACATGTCGCCGGAGCAGGCCAGGGACTCGCGCAGTGTCACGGGCGCGAGCGATGTGTTCTCGCTCGGCTCGACGCTCGTCTTCGCCGCCACCGGGCATGCGCCGTTCCACGGGGCGAACCCGGTCGAGACGGTTTTCATGCTGCTGCGGGAGGGCCCCGATGTGGAGGGGCTGCCCGACGACCTGCGGCCGCTGATCGAGTCCTGCATGCAGATGGACGCCGGGCTGCGGCCCAGCCCGGCCGATCTGCAGGCCCGGCTCGCCCCGCACCTCTTTGCCTCCGGCAGCGACGACAGCGGTACGGCGTCGGCCTGGCTGCCGACGTCCGCCACGGCGATGATCGAGCAGCGCCGCGGCGGGGGGCGCACGGCGGTCCCCACCGCGCCGGCGCCCGCCCCTGCGCCCGCCCCGGCGCCGCCGCCGCCCCAGCACCCGCCGCGGGGCGCGGACTGGGAGTCGGCGTGGCGCAGCGGCGCTGACCTGAGGTCGCCGTCCCCCGCCCCCTCACCCGTTCGGGCGGCCGAGTCCGACGGGGGCGGTCCGGTGCGGCTGCCCGGGGCGAAGGTGCCGATCGGACCCGGGCCGCGTGCCGCGGACGTGCGCGCGATGGCCGGCGCCGAGGCGGGTCCCGCGACCGGGTGGGTGCGCCCGCCCGCCGGGCTGAACGGCGCGGTCCCGGCCGCCGCCCCGCTGCCCCCTCCGGCGCACGCCCCCGATGCGCCGCCCGCGGAGCCGGACCGCTGGCGGCCCTGGCGGTTCCGGATGTCGAACGACGTGTGGGGCACGCCGGTCGTCGCCGGGGACTTGCTGTACGTGACGTCGTTCGAGGTGCACGCGCTGGACGTCGGCAACGGACGGCGCCAGTTCAAGACCCGTGACGTCGCCTGGTCGATGACGCTCGACGGCGGCCGCATCCACGGCTCCGACGGCCCTTCGCTGTACGCCCTGGACGCGCTGACCGGCGTCGAACGGTGGCGGCTGCAGACCGACGCCTGGGTGCACTCGCTCAAGGCCGACCGGGGCACCGTCATCACCGGCACGCGCGGTGGCGGCGTGCAGGCGTGGGAAGCGTCCACCGGCGAGAAGCTGTGGGAGACCGGAGGCGTACAGACCGATTTCGAGACGGCCGAGGCCGGGCCCGCGATCCACGACGGCACGGTGTACCTGTGGCAGGACGCCCGGCTGCGCGCGGTGGACGCCCGTACGGGCATCGAGCGCTGGTCGTACCCGATCGGGGACGCGGCGTCCTGCGGGGGTGTGCCGGTACGGGTGACGGCCGCCGCGGACGGCTACGTGTACGTCGCCGCGGGCACCCGGGTCCTCGCGGTGGACATCGCGTCGGGGCTGGTGCGGTGGCACTTCGAGTCGCCCGCGGTCTTCCTGTCCCCGCCCGCGTTCGCGCCGGGGCCCGCGGTCACCGGTGGCGGGGTGTACCTGGCCGACTACCTCGGCACGGTGTACGCACTCGACGCGACGACCGGCAAGGACCGGTGGCGCATCGCGACGGAGGCGCGCCAGTCGATCGAACCGGTACTGGTCACGGCGGGCAATGTCCACGTCGGCAGCGGCAGCGCGCTGTACACGCTGGACGCGGTGACGGGTACCCCGAAATGGCGGTTCGCCGCGGGCGGCGAGGTCGTCGGCGCGCCGGTCGTCGCGGACGGCCGCGTCCACTTCGGTTCCGCGGACCACGTGCTGTACACGCTGGACGCAGCGGGCGGCCAGCTGCGCTGGAAGCTTGCGACGGGCGGCGAGATCACGGGGTCGCCGGTGGCGAAGGGGGGCGTGGTGTACGCGTGCAGCAAGGACCGCTGCGTGTACGCGCTGGACGCGCTGAAGGGGACGGGCACAGGGAACCGGGCACGGGCGTAGGCGTTCACCGGGCTCGCCCGGCAGCCGCTTTGTCCTCGGAGGAGCTCACGCCATGGGTGGCCGGCTCACCCCGACCCGTCCGTGTGAGGACGGAACCGTGCGCCATGGGTGGGGCAAGGCTGTGGAGGGCGTCGGGTGCGTCCGGCGCGTCAGGGGCCCGGCGGGCGGCGCGGGTCCGGGGGCTCGGGGCCCGTGTACGGGTCCGCCTCCGGCTCCGGCAGGGGACTCGTCTGCACCGATGGCCCCGGCTCCTGCGTCGGCGGCCAGGTGTCCGGATCGTCCGACCCCGGTGCCGCGTAGGGCCGCTTCCGGTCCACGCGCTCCAGACGCCCGCGGCCCCGCCGCCCCGGCATCACCGCAGCCCCCACCAGCATCAGTGCCCCGCCCACCGCGGCGGTCGCCACCCCCACCTGCAGCCCGGATCCGTCCGCCGCCACCGTCAGGCTCCCGGTCGCCTGCCCCTGCCGCACCATCCACAGCACGGTGAAGCCGAGGACGACGACCCCCGCGCACGCGACCAGCAGCCGGGACCGGAGCCACACACCCACCACCGTCACGGCCGCGGCGAAGAGAAGCGGCAGCCAGATCGACCCCCACAGTCCCGGCCGCGCACCGCTGATGCCGTTGAAGAGGTCCGCGATCCGGTACTGCCGCCCGAGGCGGCCGTCGTACCAGTCACGGAAGGGGCTGAGCACGGCGGCCGCCGCTCCTGCGAGAGCGACGGTCGAGCCGAGGATGTAGCGGATCATCATCGGCCTCCTGCGGTCGTGCGGACCGGCGTCGCGCGTCGGAACCGCTCTCGGCGTCGACGCTACGCCGGGCCCCTGACCCTCGCCACCAGGTCCTGTCCTGTCGATCTTCGTGGATCAGCCCAGGCGTTCCGGGCCCACGAAGATCGGCAGGACGGGACCCAGGGACGCACCGGCCGGACGACCCTTCCCGTGCGCCATGCGTTACGGTGTCGCGCGGTCGTTCGACAGCAACATGACAACAAAACAAGGGGGGCTGCATCGATGATGCGGCAGCATCTGAAACTCTCGGTGGTCCTGGTGGCGGTGGTGCTCGCGCTCACCGGCTTCTCGACCTCGACCCACGGCAAGGGCCGTGGCAGGAGCCACGGTTCGGGCGGAAGTAGTAGCAGCAGCAGCAGCGGCGGATGCTCCAACTCCAAGAAGAGCAACGGAAGTTACCACCGCAGCAGCTACGACAACGATGACTACGACGACAGCAACCACGACAGTTCGTCCAGTGGTTCCTCGAGCGGGACCGCGACGCCCGACGCCACCGCGACCGAAGCGCCCCAGGTGGCCGTCGTCCGCTGCGCGCAGCCCCGCAAGGGCAAGCGGCGCGCCGTGACCGCCTCCACCGTCCGCATCACGGCCGTTGCGTACGACACGCACATGTACGACATCGACGTCACCTTCCTCGACGCGGCCGGCCACACCGTCGACACCGGCGAGGCGAGCGTGGAGGTCGAAGGCGGCGCGAGCCGGACCCTATCCGTGCGGATGGACACCCCGGGCAAGGTGTCCCGGGTGAAGAAGTGCCGGGTCGAGGCCACGCTCAGCTACTGACCGCGCTCACCGCAGTCCGAACCCGCTGTCGCCACGTCCGCGCCCACGTTCCCGCGCCGCGAACAGCTCGCCCTGCCGCTCCACCGGCAGGTTTCCGAGCGCGATCAGGTGCGGGGCGTGGGCCAGTGCCTGGTTGCGCGCCGCTTCCTTGGCGGACCACACCGCCCGCACCGTTCCCTGCACCGCCCCGGTCGGGTACGACGCGATGACGGCCGCCGCCCGCACCGCCGCCGCCACCGCGCCGCCGGTCGCTGTCACCTCACTGACCAGCCCGGTCTCGTACGCACGACGGGCTGTCACCCGTTCGGCCGTACCCATCAGGGACATCCGGGCGACCTCCCCGAACGGCATCCGCTGTGCCATGTGAATCGCCTCGTACGCGCTGACCATGCCGTAGGTCGTATGCGGGTCGAAGAACGTCGCCTCCTCCGACGCGATGACGAACTCCGCCTCGCCCAGCAGATAGAACGCCCCGCCGCACGCCATCCCCTCCACGGCGGCGATCACCGGCTTCCACAGGTCGTTCGCCTTCGGCCCGATCGCGAGCAGCGGATCGTCGATCGTGTATGGGGACGAGGGCTGCGGCACCGCCACGTCCCGGTCGATGCCCGTGCAAAAGGCGCGCCCGCCCGCACCGGTGACGACGACGGCCCGCACCCCGTCGTCGAACCGGAACGCCCGCCACGCGGCGGCGAGTTCGTCCGCCGTCGCCAGGTCGATCGCGTTCAGCTTCTCCGGCCGGTCGAGGGTGACGACCGCGACCCCGGTCTCCTTGTCGGTCTCCGTCCGCAGCGTCATCGTCGTCCGCTCACCGTTCCAGGAGCCAGCGGACCACGGTCAGCTCCGGGCTCACGGGCGCGAAGACCGCCCGCACCGGTGCCCCGATCCGCAGCCGCGCCGGATCGACCGAGTTCAGCGGTGCTTCGGGGCCGCTGACCACATTGCCGACCAGCCGGATGTGCGGAGCTTCGGCGAGTTCGACGACGACCGCGTTGTACGGGGCCTGCGCGGCGTACGCGGGCAGCAGTGGCGGATGCGGCAGCACGTACGACCAGATCCGGCCGCGCCCGCTCATCGCCCGCCACTCGCTCTCGAAGGACCGGCAGTGCGGGCAGCAGGGCCGCGGCGGGAAACGGAGGGCGCCGCACGCGGGGGCGGCGCACGCCTGGACGCGGAGTTCGCCCCGGGCGGCGTACTCCCAGAAGGGGGCACCGTCCTCGTCGGCGACGGGCAGCAGCAGCGATTCCATCCGTGTTCTCAGCTCCTCAGCAGTACGGCGGAGGTGGGCACGCCCTCACCGGCGGTGACCAGGCAGGTTGCGGCGTCCGGCACCTGCGCGGTGGAGATCCCGCGCAGCTGCTTCACTCCCTCATTGATGAGGTTGAAGCCGTGCACGTACGCCTCGCTGAGCCCGCCGCCCCCGGTGTTGATCGGCAGCCGGCCGCCGCTCTCCAGCGCCCCGCCCTCGGTGAACGCGGCGCCCTCGCCGCGCCCGCAGAAGCCGTAACCCTCCAAGGAGAGCGGGATGAGCGGGGTGAACGCGTCATAGATCTGTGCGACATCGACATCGTCCGGCCCGAAGTCGGCGTGCTTCCACAGCTGCCGGGCGGCCGTCCAGGCGGGGCCGGTGAGCGGGTCGTCGTTCCAGTAGTTGACCATCCCGTGATGCTGGGCGGGAAGCCCCTGGGCGACGGAGTGGATGTAGACGGGCTTGTGGCGGCAGTCCCGGGCCCGCTCGGCGGAGACGACGACGCAGGCCAGTGCCCCGTCCGTCTCCAGACAGTTGTCGAAGAGACAGAGCGGCTCACTGATCCAGCGCGAGGTCATATACATGTCGCGGGTCAGCGGCCGTTCGTACATCATCGCGTCCGGGTTCTGGTTGGCGCGGTTGCGGCAGGCGAGCGCGACATTGAAGAGATGGTCGCGGGTGGCCCCGTACTCGTGCATGTACCGCCGTGCGAGCATCCCGATCTCGTCGGCGGGCCGCAGCAGACCGTACGGGCGGGTCCACTGGGCGGGGGTGGGCAGCTGGACGGTGGTGTCCTTCCAGGGCCTCGGCCCCGAGCCGCGCTTCCGCGAGCGCCAGGCGACCCCGACGCTCGCCTGTCCGGTGGCGACGGCCGCGGCGAGATGTGCGATCGTCGCGCACGAACCACCGCCCCCGTAGCCGACCTTGGAGAAGAAGGTGACGTCACCGGCCCCGATCGCCTTGGCGACCTCGACCTCGTCGGTCTCCTCCATCGTGTACGAGGCGAACGCGTCGACCTCCGACGCGGAGACGCCCGCGTCGTCGAGTGCCGCGACGATGGCCCGGCAGGCCAACGTCTTCTCGGATTCCGGGAGTTGTTTCGCGAAGGCCGTCTGTCCGATCCCGGCTATCGCCGCCACGTCCTTGAGCGTCGCCACCCGCCACCTCCGCGATCGTCATGACTGCTGACAGCGGCAGAGGCTACAGCTAATCTGACGGATAGTCAGCTGTTGCGGTTCGGTGGGAGGGCATGCGATGCGCGGCGACGAGGAGTGGGGCAGCATCCCGAAGCTGGTGCGGGCGGCAGCGCGGCGGTACGGAGACCGTGAGGCGGTCGTCGAGGGCCGCACCCGCATCTCGTACGCCGAACTCGGTGACCGCGTCGAACGCGCCGCCGCGGCGTGCATGGCCTCGGGTGTGGAGCCGGGGGACCGGGTCGCGGTCTGGGCACCGAACACCCTGGACTGGATCGTCTCCGCGCTCGGGGCGGTCACGGCGGGCGCGGTCCTGGTCCCCCTCAATACCCGCTTCAAGGGCGCGGAGGCGGCGTACATCCTGGAACGCAGCCGGGCGAAGCTGCTCTTCATCACCGGCACCTTCCTGGGCACGTCGTACGTGGCGTCGCTGCGCAGGGCGGAGGCGGAACTTCCGCACCTGGAGCGGGTGGTGGTGCTCGCGGACACGGCACCCGAGTCCTACCTCACCTGGAAGGACTTCCTGGCGGCGGGGGAGCGGATATCGCCTGCCGCGGTACGGGAACGGGCCGACGCGGTCGCCTCCGCATCCCCGTCCGACATCATCTACACCTCCGGCACCACGGGCCGTCCCAAGGGCGCCGTCATCACCCACGCCCAGACCCTGCGCTGCTACGCGATCTGGAGCGAACTGGCCGGCCTGCGCGAGGGCGACCGCTATCTGATCGTGAACCCGTTCTTCCATACGTTCGGCTACAAGGCGGGCATCGTCGCGTGCCTGATGCGGGGCGCGACGATGATCCCGCAACCGGTGTTCAACGTGGACACCGTCCTCGCGAACATCGCCGCCGAACGCATCTCGGTCCTCCCCGGCCCGCCCACCCTCCACCAGTCGCTCCTGGACCACCCGGCGCGGGCGACGCACGACCTCTCCGCCCTGGGCCTGGTCGTCACGGGCGCGGCGGTGGTCCCCCTGCGGCTGGTGGAACGCCTGCGCACGGAGCTGGGCATCGAGACGGTCCTCACGGCCTACGGCCTCTCGGAGGCGAGCGGCATCGTCACGATGTGCCGACAGGGCGACCCGCCCGAGACGATCTCCGCCACCTCGGGCCGCGCGATCCCCGGTACGGAGATCCGCGTCCTGGCGGACCCCGGCAGCCCAGGGGAGATCCTGGTCCGCGGCTTCCACGTGATGCGGGGCTACTTCGAGGACCCGGACACCACGGCGGCCACGATCACCGAGGACGGCTGGCTCCGCACCGGCGACATCGGTGTCCTCGACGAGGCGGGCAACCTGCGCATCACGGACCGGATCAAGGACATGTTCATCGTCGGCGGCTTCAACGCGTACCCGGCCGAGATCGAACAACTCCTGGGCCTCCACCCGGATGTGGCGGACGTGGCGGTGATCGGCATCCCGGACCCGAGGCTCGGCGAGGTCGGCAAGGCGTACGCGGTCCGCCGGGCGGGCGCGACGCTGACGGCGGACGACCTGATCGCCTGGTCGAGGCGCGAGATGGCGAACTACAAGGTGCCGAGGGCGGTGGAGTTCGTGGGGGAGCTGCCGCGGAACGCGAGCGGGAAGGTGGTGAAGGGGGAGCTGCGGGGGCGGGGGTAGGGGCCGCTCAGGCCGAAGGCCAAGGCGTCAGCTGGAGCATGTGGACGCACTGGTGCCGGATGATCGTGAGGTGGCGAGAGATTCCCGTGCGGACGCGTGCACGATACGGATCTCGTCCATGGCTGCCCGCCAGACAGGGTCATCCCTGTCGAGGTTCTGCGCCGCGTACTCGGCAGAGTGCAGGCGGGCGGCGGCAACGGGTAGCCGGGCGATCTCCACCGCGACGGCCCACGTCTCCAGGAACTGCATGATCGGCCCCAGGCTGCCGGTCTCCGCGGCCAGCGCGATGGCTGCGTCCTTCTGCTGCTCCATCTCGCCCAGCCGGTGCGGAGCCACCCGCGCGAGGGCGATTCGGAGCGCCGCAGGGGTCCGCTGCGGGCGGGGGATGAGGGGCCCCGCGGGGTCGATGTGCTGTGCGGTCATTCCGGTCCCTTCGCGCGTCTCCGCAGCCACGGTACGGGAGAGACGTGCGGCGGCGCATGCGCTTCACCGTATGGGGTGAATAGGGCGATGCGGGCACGATCGCGGCAGTATGGTGATTGGTATGGCAACCAAGAAATACACGGTCACCCTGCCGGAGGAGCTGGCGGAGGAGATCCGCAGCGAGGTCGGCCCCGGTGCGTTCAGCGCGTATGTCACGCGCGCCATAGAGCGCCAGCGTGAGCACGACCGGCTGGGGGAGCTGGTCGCCTGGATGCAGGAAGGGGGCGGGCCGCTCACAGAGGAGGAGCAGGCCGCGGCTGCGGCGGAGCTCCGCGACATCGAGCGGTGGTTCGAGGAGCGGGAATCCGGGGCGCAGGGCGGGGCGGCAGCTGCCTGATGGGAGACACCTGCTTTGTGCTGGACAGCGAGGCACTGTCCAGGGCCGTACTCCGCGACAGGGCCATGACCGCCATCCTCACGAAGGCTCATCAGTCCGGTGTCCGCGTGGTGACCAGCTCCATGACACTCATCGAGGCGTATCACAGCAAGATCCGGCGACCCGTCTGGAACTGGGCGATGGCGCGGGTGGTGGTCGAGCCCGTGACCAAGGACATCGCCGACGAGGCGATTGAACTATTGGGGAAGACCGGGCTGCACGGCCATAAGTACGCCATCGATGCGGCCCTGGCGGTGATCGCGGGGCGTCAGCCGGGGCGAGTGGTGGTCTTCACGTCGGACGATGACGACATGGGGAAGTTGTGCGAGGCGAGGGTGCTGGTGCGGGGGCTGTAGCCCCGCCGGACGCGGAAGAGGCCCGAGCTTTTCGGCTCGGGCCTCCCTTGCGTGCGGGTAGGGCTCAGGTGGCGTGCATGTCCTGCGTCGTGACGGGGGTGCCGCCGGTGGCGTGCATGTCCTGCGTCGTGACGGGGGTGTCGCCGGTAGCGTGCATGTCCTGCGTCGTGACGGGGGTGTCGCCGGTCATGTGGCTGTCGGCCAGGGCGGGGCTGGCCGCGCCGAGACCGAGGGCCACGGCGAACGCGGCGGCGACGAGCGTCTTCTTCGTGCGGGTCATTCCAACTCCTGTGTGTGGAGCGAGCTTCCGGACGTGAAGTGACAGTAGTGACAGGGGGGGGCGGTGGTGGAACCCCGTTGGCGGGAAGCGGTCGAACGTTGGCGCGAATACGTGAGCCGGTGTGCGAACGTGCAGCGGCCGCGACGGCTCCCCCTCCGCGCCGCCGCGGCCGCCCCCCGTGCGGGTGAGGTCTTAGTTGGTCGGCTCGCTCGTCGCGTGCGCGTCCGTGGGCTTGACAGGCTCGCTCGTCGCGTGCGCGTCAAGCGGCTTGAGCGGCTCGCTTGTGGCGTGTGCGTCCAGGGTGGTGATTTCCTCGCCGGTGGCGTGCGCGTCCGTCGGCTTGAGGTTCCCGGTGTTGTCGGCCATGAAGGTCAACTCCTGAAAAAAGTGGGTGTAATGGATGGGCGCGCCGCCCGGCGATTCCCCCGTGGATCGCCGGGCGGGCATTCCAGGGCCGTTCACCCTAGCGGTGAGGCCACTCGCCGATCCGTCTGCCCCCCGACGCGGCGGATCGATAAGTCAGAGACTGCCGTGCGGTGATAAACGATTGATGAACGGCCGTCAGGCCACCCCGGCCACATGTGCCGGGTGCAGTAGTGCGTGTACCTCCTCGGCTTCGGGGGAGCCGAGTTCCTCAAAGGCTGAAAGAGCCTCGCGCCAGCAGACTCGGGCCCGGTCGGTCTGTCCGATGGCGGCCAGGCTTCGTCCTAGCACGGACAGGACGTTGGCGCGCCGCCATTCACCGCCGACACCCCGAAGCACGGCCAGGGCTTGCTCTGCGTGGGACGCGGCCTGAGCCGGCTGTCGATTACCCAAGTGCACCTCGGCCAGACGGAACAGCGTCATGCCGTGCCACAACTGCTGACGGCTGTCCTGGAAGACGTGCAGCGCCTCGTTCAGAGTGGCCTCGGCTCGTGAGGCCAGTCCGGTACCCATGAGGGCAAGGCCGAGTGCGTACTTTCCGTTGGCGAGGCGAAGGGCCAGGCCGGTGGTGTCCTGCTCGTAGATGGTTACGCCTTGCTGGGCGAGGTCCACGGCGCTCATCGTTCGGCCTGTTGCGAGGTGGACGCGGGACAGATTGCACAGGGCGGCTGCTTCACCCGGCTTGTTGCCGTCGGCCTGGAAGGCTGCCAATGCTTCGGTGAGATGGCTTTCCGCTTCGCCGTGACGGTTTTCGTAGAGCGCGATGATGCCGCGCTGGTTGGGTGCCTGCCCCAAAGAGACCGGATCCTGGGCCGACCGCCCCAGAGCCAGTGCCCGCCGCGCCTGGATCTCGGCTTCGGCGAAGCGTCCGGAGACGCTGAGAGCATGGGTGAGCATAGTGCGCGCACGACCCTCCGCGTGGGCGTCCCCCGCCGTCTTGGCGGCCTCACTGACGGCCATGGCGGCGGCTGCGAACTGGTGTGAATTCGCACCCGATTCGCCTAGATCCACAACGGCCATGAGCAGGTCGGAGGCGCGCCTCGACATTCCGATGGAGGCCGATTGTCGGGCGCAGGCGAGCAGGCCGCTGGATTCGGTGAACAGCCAGTCGAGGGCGGTCTCCCGCACCTGAACAGTCAGCCCCGGATGCTCGGTGCGCGAGAAGTGGTCGAGCACCCGCTCCCCCGGCCGCTCCAGCGCATACACCCCCGCCGCCGTCGCCAGATAGAAGTCCAGCAGCCGCGACAGCGCAAACTCCCGCTCCTCCGGCGGCTGTTCGTCCCGTTCCGCGCACGCACGCGCGTAGAGCCGTACCAGGTCGTGGTAGCGGTACCTGCCCGGCGCCGCCGACTCCAGGAGCGACGTGTCGACCAGGGACTCCAGCAGGTCCTCCGCCGCATGCACCTCCAGGTTCAGTAGCGCCGACGCTGCCGGCAGGGAGATGTCCGGGCCGTCCGCCAGGCCCAGCAGGCGGAACGCGCGGGCCTGGGCCGGTTCCAGTTGGCCGTAGCCGAGTTCGAAGGTGGCCTTCACCGCCAGGTCGCCCGCCTGGAGTTCGTCCAGGCGGCGCCGCTCGTCCGCGAGTTTGGCCGCGAGGACGGAGACCGTCCAGGTGCGGCGGGAGGCCAGGCGGGAGGCGGCGATACGGATCGCCAGGGGGAGGAAGCCGCACGCGGCGACCACGTCCAGGGCCGCCTCGCGCTCCGAGCCGACCCGTTCCTCGCCGACGATCCGGGTGAAGAGCTGGAGCGCCTCCTCCGGGGACATCACGTCCAGGTCCACCAGGTGCGCGCCCGCCAGGTCGACCATGCGGACGCGGCTGGTCACGAGGGCCGCGCAGCCGGCCGTGCCGGGCAGCAGGGGGCGGATCTGCGCCGCGTCGTGCGCGTTGTCCAGGAGGACCAGGATGCGGCGGCCGTCGAGCGTGGAGCGGTAGAGGGCGGCGCGTTCGTCCAGGGAGTCGGGGATCGCCGAGTCCGCCGTGCCCAGAGCGCGCAGGAACGCGCCGAGCACCGTCTCCGGCTCCGCCGCCCGTGCGCCGGCGCCCTGCAGGTCGACGTAGAGCTGGCCGTCCGGGAAGTGCGGGCGCGCCTGGTGGGCGACGTGCACGGCGAGGGTCGTCTTGCCGACGCCGCCGATGCCCGCGAGCGCCGACACGGCCATGACCGAACCCTCCGCCGTCGCCAGCCGGTCGCCCAGCTCGCGTACGAAGGAGGCGCGGCCGGTGAAGTCCGGTACCGTCGCCGGGAGTTGGGCCGGGCGGACGGCGGCGGGCGCGGGCGCGGCCTCGTCGGCCGGGTGGGCCAGGTCCTCGTCGGCCTGCAGGATCCGCTGCTGGAGCTGCGAGAGCTCGGGGCGCGGGTCGACGCCCAGCTCGTCGGCGAGCAGCCGGCGCGTGTCGGCGTACACCGCGAGCGCTTCCGCCTGACGGCCGCTGCGGTACAGGGCGATCATCAGCAGTTCGCGCAGCCGCTCCCGCAGCGGGTGCGCCGCGGTGAGTGCGGTGAGTTCGGAGACCGCCTCCGCGTGGCAGCCGACCTCCAGATCCAGGTCGAGCCGGGTCTCGGTGAGCTGGAGCCGCCACTCGGCGAGCCTGGTGCGCTGGTTCTCGGCGTAGGGGCCCGGGACGGAGGCCAGCGTTTCGCCGTCCCACAGCGCCAGCGCCTCGTTGAGCAGGGTCCGGGCCCGGTACCGGTCCCCGCCCGCCCGCGCCTTCTCCGCGCCGGCGGCCAACTCCTGGGCCACCGTGAGGTCGAGCGCGTCGGGGCTGGTCCGGATCGCGTACCCGCCGGCGTCGCTGACCAGCGTGGACGGGTCGAGGGTCTTGCGCAGCCGGGACGCGTACGTCCGTACGGCGGCGAGCGCCTGGGACGGGGGCTCGTCGCCCCAGATGGCGTCGATGAGTTCGGCGGCGGTGGCCGTGCGTCCGTCGCGCAGCAGCAGCGCGACCAGCAGGGCCCGCTGCTGCGGCGATCCGGACGCCAGCGGTTCGTCGTCGCGCCAGGCGCGTACGGGGCCGAGCACGGCAAACCGCAGGCCGGTCCCGGTCGTCTGCTGCTGAGCAGCGCGCTGCTCCGGAACGCGCACACGTGGTCCGTGGTCACGGTCCATTGATGCCCCCTGTCCTGCTCGCCCCGCCAGTCCTGCCGGTCGCGCTGGTGTCCCTGCCCGGAATGACCGCCGCTGCACCGATGTGGTCCGGGTGGATCCGGATTACGACCTACCGCTGGTATCGCGGTCAACAGTCTGCCTTGTTATGGGTGGACACGTCAGCAGTGGGTGACGCTCTGCGCAAGCCCTCGACAACGATTTGGAGCCCAGGCCCGGTCCGGAGAGCTGACGGTACGTCAGATCGGCGCTACCGTGGTGCACATGGAGACCTTCCCGAAGATCATCTCGGTGGACGACCACACGGTGGAGCCCGCTCATGTCTGGCGGGACCGGCTCCCGTCCAAGTACCTCGACCGCGGCCCGCGCATCGTCCGCGCCCCCCTGAAGGAAATGACCTTCATGGGCGGCAGGTTCGCACCGGTGATGGGCGCAAAGGGTGACGAGGGACCGATCGGCGACTGGTGGGTGTACGAGGATCTGCACCGGCCGCTCACCCGGCTCGACACCTCCGTCGGCTACGACAGGGACGAGATCAGGCTCGAAGTCATCACGTACGAGCAGATGCGCCCCGGTTCGTACGCGGTCCCGGACCGGCTCGCCGACATGGACATCAACCACGTCCAGTCCGCGCTCTGTTTCCCGACCTTCCCTCGGTTCTGCGGCCAGACGTTCACGGAGGCGAAGGACCGTGAACTCGGACTGCTCGGCGTGCGCGCGTACAACGACTGGATGGTGGAGGAGTGGTGCGGCCCCGACGCGCAGGGCCGGCTGATCCCGCTGACCCTCGTCCCGCTCTGGGACGCACAGCTCGCCGCCGACGAGGTCCGGCGGAACGCCGCGCGCGGGGTGCGTGCCGTCGCGTTCTCCGAGATACCCCCACATCTGGGTCTCCCGTCGATACATACGGACGAGTGGGATCCGTTCCTGCGGGCCTGCGACGAGACGGGCACCGTGATCGCGATGCACATCGGCTCGTCCTCGAAGATGCCGTCCACCTCGGCCGACGCCCCGCCCGCGGTCGGCTCCACCATCACCTTCGCCAACTGCTGCTTCTCGATGGTCGACTGGCTGATGAGCGGCAAGTTCGAACGGTTCCCGAACCTCCGGATCATGTACGCGGAGGGCCAGATCGGCTGGATCCCGTACATCCTGGAACGGGCCGACGTGGTCTGGGAGGAGAACCGGGCCTGGGGCGGTGTCGCCGACAAGGTGCACCGGCCGCCGTCGGAGCTCTTCGCCGAGCATGTGTACGGGTGCTTCTTCGATGACGCGTTCGGGCTGAAGAACCTGGACGCGATCGGCGTCGAAAACGTCCTGTACGAGACCGACTACCCGCACTCGGACTCGACCTGGCCCAAGTCGCGCGAGGTCGGCGAGGCGCAGATGGGGCACCTGGACCCGGACGTGGTGGACCTGATCGTGCGCCGCAACGCCATCGATCTGCTGGGGCTCACGGACGAGGGACTGTGGCCGGGGCCGGGGGCGTGAGGCCGTAGGCCCCACCGACCGGGGGCGGCACGGGCCCCACCGACGGGTGGTGCGGCACGGGGCCCACCGTCTCCGGCAGGCCCCGCGGGACGTGGTCAGGCCCTGGTCACCGGCTCCTGGAGCTCCGTCACCCACGTGTCCTTGTCCTCCGGGCACTCCAGGTTGATTTCCCGGGTGTACCCCAGTGACCGGTACCCGTTGGTGTCCAGCCAGCGGGCCAGCGTCTGCTCGGTGGTGAGGACCCCGTCCATCGAACCGCGGTGGACGATGGTCGCCGCCTCGAACGCGGGCAGGTCGACCACCGTGACGCCGGTGTCACCGACCGGGCCGACCGGGGCGGAGACCGTCACCCCCGCGTGCACGGTGATCGCGCCGTCGCCCGCCGGGGCGTCCTCGTAGCGCGCGATGCCCGGGCCGGTGGGGCTGATTCCGGCCGCCTCCAGCAGCGGGAACAGCCGGTCGTACAGCGGTCCGATCACCGGAGTGATGGCCTGCGGCTCGTAGCCGGCCGCAGTCCCCGTCAGCTCCGCCACCCGTACCGCGGGAACGTTCTTGATCACAACGTCGTCCGTGGGCATGTGCCCCTCGCTCTCGATCGATCGGAGTCTCGCCTCGACCTGCGCCAGCCGCGCCGCCGCTGCGGCCATGGCCGCCTCCAGCTCCGCCTGCCGCAGTCGCAGCATTCCGCGGAGCTCCTCGGGTCCGACCTGTTCGTCGAGTACGGCCTGCACCTGCTGGAGCGTGAAGCCGAGATCCTTGAGAGCGATGATGCGGTTGAGGCGGGCGAGCTGAGCGGCACCGTAGAAGCGGTAGCCGGTCGCGGGGTCGGTGCGGTCGGGAGGCAGGAGCCCGATGGCGTCGTAGTGACGCAGCATCCGGGCCGACACCCGTCCGTACCTGGCGAAATCTCCGATGGTGAACATGATGTTTCCGAGTTCACGCCCTCACACGGTGTCAAGGTCAAGCTCCCGTCCGCGGCGGCACCGGGCGGGGCATCACAAGGCAGGAGCCCCGCTCCTCCGCCGAGGCGGGGGAGCGGGGCTCCTTGGGTACTGCATGCCGGCCGCGATCGGCCGACCCGGGCAACTAGGCCGGGCTGACGTTCTCAGCCTGCGGGCCCTTCGGCCCCTGAGTGACGTCGAAGTTCACGACCTGGTTCTCCTCGAGGGAGCGGAACCCGGACGCGTTGATCGCGGAGTAGTGGACGAAGACATCCGGGCCGCCGCCGTCCTGGGCGATGAAGCCGAAGCCCTTTTCAGCGTTGAACCACTTGACGGTTCCGGTAGCCATAAGCCCTCCTTGGGCCAAAGGGTTGCCCTGCTCCAGAACCTGCAAAGAAGTCTGAAAACTACAAAAGCCTGCGGGTTACATGCTCCGCAGGCTCTGTACTGCAAGGGAAACCAAACTGCAACTTGCGTCGAGCCTAGCACGCAGCGTGTGCGGAACGGTAGAGGGAAAGATCACTTCACCCGGATGTTTGATTGCCCTGCCGAGAGAGTGACGGAGATAGCGGTCAGAAGGGGGCCCGGGGATGTCGTTCGGGTGGCGCGGAGGTGGCCGCGGAGACACGCCGGGGCGCGGGACCGGCAGGCACGGAGGGGCGGGACCGGCAGGCACGGAGGCGCGGGACCGGCAGGCATGGAGGGGCGGGACTGGGCGCGCCCTCCGCGCCCCGGTGGCGGCGGGATGCCCGCACGGGTCTAGCCTCGCGATGTGGACAATTCAACCGTCTCCCCCGCAGCAGGCGACGACCGTCGCAGCAGGCCGCGCGTCGGCCACATCCAGTTCCTGAACTGCCTCCCCCTCTACTGGGGCCTGGCGCGGACCGGAACCCTGCTCGACCTGGAGCTGTCGAAGGACACCCCGGAGAAGCTCAGCGAGCAGCTGGTCCGCGGTGACCTCGACATCGGCCCCATCACCCTCGTCGAGTACCTGCGCAACGCCGATCAGCTCGTCGCCTTCCCCGATATCGCGGTCGGCTGCGACGGGCCCGTCATGTCGTGCGTGATCGTGTCGCAGCTGCCCCTGGAGCAGCTCGACGGGGCCCGGGTGGCACTCGGTTCGACCTCGCGCACCTCCGTACGCCTCGCTCAGCTGCTGCTCGCCGAGCGGTACGAGGTGACGCCCGACTACTACACCTGCCCGCCCGACCTCGGCCTGATGATGCAGGAGGCGGACGCCGCCGTGCTGATCGGCGACGCCGCGCTGCGCGCCTCGCTGCACGACGCGCCGCGCCTCGGTCTGCAGGTCCATGACCTGGGGCAGATGTGGAAGGAGTGGACGGGGCTGCCGTTCGTCTTCGCGGTCTGGGCGGCCCGCAAGGACTATCTGGCCGCGCACCCGGCCGTGGTGGAGGAGGTGCACCGGGCGTTCCTCGCCTCGCGAGACCTGTCGCTGGAAGAGGTCACCAAGGTCGCCGAGACGGCGGCGCGGTGGGAGGTCTTCGACGCGGAGCTGCTGGAGCGATACTTCACGACGCTGGACTTCCGCTTCGGTCCGGACCAGCTGTCGGGTGTACGTGAGTTTGCCCGTCGGACCGGGGCGACGACCGGTTTCCCGGTGGACGTGAACGTCGAGCTGCTCGACCACTGATCCGGCACCGGCCGCTGCGCGGGGGGAATGGGCCGGGCAATGGGTGAATGCTGAACCTTCTTCTGGGCTTCACCGTTCCCTTCCGCGCTGTTTATCGCACTGCCCGGGGATTCCTTTCCGGCGAATGCCGCGAATGCGGCGGCCGGACAGCTCGTACGCCCTATCCCGAATAGCGGACGGCGTACGGGGTGAGTCCGGGTCGAGTCCCGGATTCGATCGGGTGAACGACTCATTCGCGCCTTTTGCTGTGTCGAAAACCGCGATTCGTTCCCATAGGGGCGAAATCGGCCGATGGTTTCTCTGTGATCTCACGACCTCCGACCCCTAGGCTTCGGTCGGAGGTCCGGCCGGTCCACAGGGGGAGTCCATATGCAGCCGCTGGAAGCCGGCGAACCGCTCACCATCGGTGCCTACCGGTTGCTCGGCAGACTCGGTGCGGGCGGCATGGGCCGGGTGTATCTGGGACGCAGCGCGGGCGGACGCACCGTCGCGGTCAAGGTCGTCCATCCGCACTTCGCACTCGACGAACAGTTCCGTGCCCGGTTCCGGCGTGAGGTCGACGCGGCGCGGCGGATCGGCGCCCAGTGGACGGCGCCTGTCCTGGACGCCGATCCGGACGCACCCGTGCCGTGGGTCGCCACCGGCTATGTCGCCGGGCCCCCGCTGTCGGCCGCGGTCACCGAGCACGGGCCACTGCCCGAGCAGGCGGTACGGACCCTGGGCGCCGGACTCGCGGAGGCCCTGGCCGCCGTGCACGGGCAGGGGCTCATCCACCGCGACGTGAAGCCGTCCAACGTCCTGCTCGCCCTCGACGGCCCCCGCCTCATCGACTTCGGTATCGCCCGCGCGATCGACGCCACCGCCTCGCTCACCTCCACCGGGGTCTCGGTCGGCTCGCCCGGCTACATGGCACCGGAGCAGATCCGGGGTCTGGAGATCTCGGGCGCCGCCGATGTCTTCTCGCTCGGCGCGGTGCTCGCGTACGCGGCGACGGGCGACGCCCCCTTCCTCGGCGATTCCTCGGCAGTACTCCTCTACAAGGTGGTGCACGAGGAGCCGGAGCTGGGTGAGATCGAGGGCGAACTGCGGGACGTGATCGCCACGTGCCTGGCGAAGGACCCCGCGCGTCGGCCCACCCCGACGGAGCTCGCCCGGCAGCTGGCACCCGGCGGGGCGGCGGCCGCGGTGGCGGCGGGCTGGCTGCCCGGACCGCTGGTGCGCGAGGTCAGCCGCTCGGCAGTGGCGCTGCTGGACCTGGAGCCGCAGGACGGGCCCGTGCAGTCGGGACCGGTGCCGTTCAGCAACGCCTCCCTCACCGCCCACGGCTCCGCCGACAGCAACGGCGCGCACGGAGTGTTCGGGCCGCCGATCGAGCCGACCCGCCCGCCCCGGACGTCCCCGCCGGCCGAGGCCGGGGACCACGACCCGGGCGGGCTCCCCGGCCCCCGTACCCCCGCTTCCCGGTTCTCCGTGACCGTCGGCGCCGGCTCCGAACCCGGCCCCGCCGGCCGGAACCGCGGCCGCAGGCTCAGCTGCACCGTCGCCCTCGCCGTGGCGGGCGCGCTCGCCGCCGTGACCGTCGGCAGCGCCCTCCTCCTCGACCTGCTGCCGGGCATCGGTGGCAGCGACGCCGAGCACGGCGGGGTCGCCCAGCCCCCTGCCGCGTCCACCGGCGCGTCGCCGAACCCGACGGACGAGGGATACGACGGTGCGGGCCAGGTCACCGCGCTGCCCAAGACGTTCGTCGGTACCTGGAAGGGGCCGCTGACCGAGAAGACGACCGGGCAGCCGCACGGCACCCTCACCGCGGTGTTCACCGAGGGGAAGAAGGGCACGGACGTCGTCCGTATGAACACCACCTTCTCCGCCCTCGGAGCGACCGTCAGCTGCAACAGCATCGCGAAGCTCTCCTCCGGCACCGCCGAGGAACTGACGCTCCGGGAGCGCGCCGACCCGGACCGGCCCGGAACCGCCGGGCTCTGCACGCAGACCACGACCGACGTCACCTTCACCCTCGCCGGGGACGGCACACTCCGCTTCCGGTCCGAGGAGCGGGGCGCGGGGCTTCCCTACGGCACACTCGCCCGGTCCGGCAACTGACCCCGGGAGGGGCTGGCGTAGGCTGAACCGGTCCATGGATCCGTTGAAAAACCGCCGAAAGGTGACAGCCCGGTGACCGAGAAGGCCGACCTCCAGCCCATCCTCGACCGAGCCGCCGAAGGCGGCCGGATCACTCCGGAGGAGGCCCTCGACCTTTACCGGTCGGCGCCCCTGCACGCGCTGGGCGCGGCCGCCGACGCCGTGCGCCGACGCCGCTACGCCGGTACGGAGCACATCGCGACGTACATCATCGAGCGCAACATCAACTACACCAACGTGTGCGTCACGGCCTGCAAGTTCTGCGCCTTCTACGCCGCACCGAAGGACACCGCCAAGGGCTGGTCCCGCGACCTCGACGACATCCTGCGCCGCTGCGCGGAGACCGTCGAGCTCGGCGGCACGCAGATTATGTTCCAGGGCGGGCACCACCCGGACTACGGCGTCGAGTACTACGAGGAGCACTTCTCCGCGATCAAGAAGGCGTTCCCGCAGCTGGTCATCCACTCGCTGGGCGCCTCCGAGGTCGAGCACATGGCCCGGATCTCCAAGGTCTCCGTGGAGGAGGCCATCCAGCGGATCCACGCCGCCGGTCTCGACTCCTTCGCGGGCGCCGGAGCCGAGCTGCTGCCGGCCCGGCCGCGCAAGGCGATCGCCCCGCTCAAGGAGTCCGGCGAGCGCTGGCTGGAGATCATGGAGGCGGCACACCGGCTCGGTGTCGAGTCCACCTCCACGATGCTGATGGGCACCGGCGAGACCAACGCCGAGCGCATCGAGCACCTGCGCATGATCCGCGACGTACAGGACCGGACCGGTGGCTTCCGCGCGTTCATCCCGTACACGTACCAGCCGGAGAACAACCACCTGAAGGGCCGGACGCAGGCCACGCTCTTCGAGTACCTGCGGATGATCGCCATCGCCCGGCTCTTCCTCGACAACGTCGCCCACATCCAGGGCTCCTGGCTGACCACCGGCAAGGAGGTCGGCCAGCTGTCGCTGCACTACGGCGCCGACGACCTCGGCTCGATCATGCTGGAGGAGAACGTCGTCTCCTCCGCCGGTGCCAAGCACCGCTCCAACCGGCTGGAGATCATCGACCTGATCCGCAAGGCGGGCCGGGTCCCGGCGCAGCGCGCCACGACGTACGAGCACCTCGTCGTCCACGACGACCCGGCGAACGACCCGGTCGACGAGCGCGTCGTCTCGCACATCTCGTCCACCGCGATCGAGGGCGGCACCGCACACCCGGAACTCAAGCTCCTCAGCGCCAACTGAGGCCGACCGGCACATGGGGGGTGGGAGAAGGAGCGGGGTTGGGTGCGTGCAGCTGCAAGGCGGAGGATTGAGGCATGGCGGGGCCATGGTGATTGACGACAACGCGGCAGATGTGCGTGCCCAGCCCCGCGACGCCGCCCCCCATGTGCCGGTCGGCCTGGGGCTGTCGTGCTGACCGTTCACGCCGCGCCGCTGGTTCTTCCGGTCGGCGCGGCTGCCGTCGCGCAGGGCGCGGTCGCCGTGGACGGCGACCGGATCGTCGCCCTCGGACCGTACGACGAGGTCGTCGCCGCCCACCCGGCGGCCCGGGTCCGCCAGTGGCCGGGCGTCCTGACGCCCGGTCTGCGGCAGTGGCACGCAGTCTGGCTGCTGACCCGCTGCTACCACCCCGACCCGCGCGAGGCGGACGAGCTCGGCAACCGGCCGCTGTGGGGCGAGGCGTTCGAGCGGCTGGCCGGCGAGATGGACGCGGCGCGGTGGGCGGGCAGCGTACGGCGCGGGCTGCAGCAGATGCTGCGGCACGGCACCACACACCTCGCGGGCCGGTTCCACGACCCGCTCCTCCGCACCGCAGTGGACCGCTCGGGGCTGACCGAGGTTTCGGCCGTCGCCGCCCCCGGCATTCTGGTCGGCGCACCAAGTCTGGACCCGTTCGCGGAGGGCCACGACCTGCCCGGCTCCGTGCACGGCCCGCTCACCGTCGGCGGCCGCGCCGACCTCGCCGTCTTCGACGTACCGGACGAGGACGCGCTCTGTGCGGCGGGCGGCGGGGCGTGCATCGCCACGGTGCTGGGCGGGCGGCTGGTGTACCGGCGGCGCTAGCCGCCGGCGCCCGTCAGGGAACGGACGGGCCACTGATGTACCTGCCCGTGGCCGTGTACGGCCAGGCGTTGGCGACGCACCCCCGTAACCCGTCGATCTGCTGCATCATCGCGGGCGCGGGGTGTCCGGGCCCCGGGCAGGTCTCGTGGCCGTGGCCCAGCCAGTGGCCGACCTCGTGGTTGATGATCAGCGCCCGGTACTCGGCGAGCGGCCCGTCGAACTGCGGCGAGCCCTGCATCCACCGCTTCAGGTTCACCACGACCGTGCTGCCGACGTGGCAGTTGACCTCGCCCCGTGTGTGCAGCCCGTACGCCCCGCAGAGCCGGTCGACGGTGTCCGGCGTCGCGATACGGATCACCAGACCGGCCGGGCCCGAGCCGACCTGCCGGAACGCGTCGTGCCCGGTGCGGGTCCAGCCACGGGGGTCGGCGAGCACCTCGGAGACCTCGGCGGCGGCCGGACCGGCGGTCAGACCGCTGCCCCGCTCCACCTCGACGCGGTAGCGGTGGACGGTGCCCGTGCCATGGGCGGCCACGGACGCCGGGGCGGCGGTGACGAACGTGCCGGAGCCGTGACCGGGCACGGACCCGAACGGGTTCCGCGTCCCGGCCGCCCGTTTCTTCTTGCCGTCGCGGGAGCCGGCCGTCGAGCCGACGGGTTCCGGACTGCTGGGTACGGAACGGGAGTCGGGCTCGACGGCCGTGGCCGACCGGGTCACCGACGGCCGGACCGACGGGGTGTTCGACGCCGCCGACGCCCCGTCCCCACCGCCCCAGGGCCCCCACACCAGCGCCCCGCAGAGCAGCGCGCCCGGCACCAGCACGGCGCCCACCACCCGTATCCGGGTCCGTCGGCGGCGGGCGCGCCGGGTCGCGCCGCGGCCGCGGCCACGCGCCCGGCGTCCCCGTGCCTCACCCGCCACGGACGGACTCCTGCGTCGGCTCCATCGGGTACGCGTCCGCATAACGCACCAGGTTCAGGAAGCGGGGGTCCCGTGCGATGTGGAGCAACTGGTCCGCGGTGACCGGCGCCGAGACCATGGAGGAGTCGTCGCCTTCCGCCGACAGGAGGACGGTGCTGTGGCCGAACTCGAAGCGGACGCTCACATCGACGATGTCCTTCCCGCCCATCGTGTTCCCGGTCGCGGTGACGGCGCGGGCCACGATGCCACCGGGCAGCTGTGCGTTCTCGCACCGGTACTTCGCTTTCGGGGCGTACTGGCAGGGGGCCTCCGGGCTGCCGGACGAGCCACTGACGGGGCTTACGGAAAAGACGACGGGGAAGACGCTGCCCTTGGACGCACCCTGGTACCGGCTGACCGCCAGATCGACCGGGCGGACGGTACCGAACGCCGCCGGCAGCATCGTGTCGAACAACGCCGCCGCGGCCTGCTGGAACCGCTCCATCCGCCTGCGCTCGGCGGCGGGCAGGTCCGCCATGGACGACTCGCCCGGGGTGGGCTCGACGTGCACCGGCGTGCGCGGCGGCTCGGTGGGAACGGAGGTCGGCTTGACGACGTCGCTCGCGGGGCCCGTGGGTGCGGGCGACGCAGTCGCGTCGCTGCGGCCCGGGGCAGGCGCCCCGACCTGTGCGGTGCCGTTGCCCGTGCCCCAGGACGGCAGCGTCGCACCGAACACCCCGAGCGCCACCACCCCGGCCACCCCCACGCCGATGGCCGCCCGCGCCCTGGTGCGACGCCTGCGCCCCTCGGCAAGCGCGACCGGCACCAGGTCCGGCAGCGGTGGCGCCCCCTCGGCCGCCTCCGTCATCGCCTCCTTGATCCGCTGAGTCCCGGTCTCCTCCGGCACGCCTTCCGAAAACATGTCCATGACGGTTCTCCTCAGCTGCGGGTGGTGTAGAGATGCGGGTCGCCCAGCCGCGTACGCAGCGTGGCGAGCGAGCGCGAGCACTGGCTCTTGACGGTGGATTCGCTGCAGCGCAGCAGCTCGGCGACCGTCTGCACGCCCAGGTCCTCCCAGTAGCGCAGGACGACCATCGCCCGGGCGCGGGGCGGCAGTTCGGCGAGTGCGGACAGCAGCGTCACCGTCAGCTCGGGACCCACCACGGGGGGCGGGGCGTCGACCCGGCTGTGGGCCAGGAAGTCGCGGAGCCGCCGCCGGCGCTCGGCGAGATACGTCCGGGTGAGGACGGTGCGCGCATAGGCGGCGGGATGGTCGGCGGCGCTCGCCCGGTGCCAGTGCTGGAACAGCTTGGCGAGCGTCGTCTGCGTCAGATCGCGGGCGCTCTCCGCATCACCGCACAGCAGATATGCGGTCCGGTACAGACGCCGTTGGTTCGCCCGGGCGAACTCCTCGAAGCCGGTGGAGTCCCGACTGCGGTCTGCGGTCATCTGCCCCCCTCTCCGGTTCCTCGGTGGTCTCTCACCCCTGTACTGAGTCGCCTCGCGCCCAAAAGGTTGAAGCCGGCTTTCGAGCGGCTCCGGGTGCCGACGCACGACCGGCGCGAGGCGTGCGCGGCCGGGCTGCTTGAATGGGTGGGTGACCCGAGCATCCCTGGACAAGCAGCCGCACGAAGTCGCCTCGATGTTCGACGACGTGGCGGCGAACTACGACCTCACCAACGATGTGCTGTCGCTCGGCCAGGCCCGGCTGTGGCGCAAGGAGGTTGCGAAGGCGGTGCACGCCCGCCCCGCGGAGAAGGTCCTCGACCTGGCTGCGGGCACGGCGACGTCCTCGCTGCCGTTCGCCGCGACCGGCGCGTACGTCGTGCCGTGCGACTTCTCCGTCGGCATGCTGCAGGTCGGAAAGAAGCGCCACCCCTGGCTGCCGTTCACCGCGGGCGACGCCACGAAGCTGCCGTTCCGCGACGAGATGTTCGACGCGGTGACGATCTCCTTCGGGCTGCGCAACGTCCAGGACACGGTTGGGGCACTGCGTGAGCTGTACCGGGTGACCAAACCGGGCGGCCGCGTGGTCATCTGCGAGTTCTCGCAGCCGACCTGGGCGCCGTTCCGCACGGTCTACACCGAGTACCTGATGCGGGCACTGCCGCCGGTCGCGCGCGCGGTGTCGTCCAACCCCGACGCGTACGTCTATCTCGCCGAGTCGATCCGTGCCTGGCCCGATCAGGCCGGGCTCGCGCAGCTGCTGCAGAAGGCGGGCTGGTCGAAGGTGGCCTGGCGCGATCTGACCGGTGGTGTGGTGGCGCTGCACCGGGGTGTACGTCCCTGACGCAGACCGCCGCCCGGCAGCGATGAGCCGTGCGCCGGACGGAAGTTGCCGGGATTCCGGTAACGGGGGAACCGGTGGGCGGGAAGACGAGCCCGCACCGGCCGGGGCGGACGCGCTGCTGTTCGGACTGCTGTGGGTGGCGGCCGCGGTGCTGGTCGCGCCGCATCTGCTGCGGGCCGGGGGAGCGCACGGTCGACATCGGGGAGCCCTTCGGAAGGTTGGTCAGCAGGCACCCATAGACTGCACGGGACATGTGCCGCGCGGCACGCGATTTCGAGTCTTCGGGAGATCCGACCGTGACCGAGCCCCTGTCCGAACACAGCGCGGATGTGATCGTCGTCGGGGCAGGCCCAGCCGGCTCCACGACCGCGTACTACCTCGCCAAGGCCGGACTCGACGTTCTCCTGCTGGAGAAGACCGCCTTCCCGCGCGAGAAGGTCTGCGGCGACGGCCTCACCCCGCGCGCCACCAAGCAGCTCGTCGCCATGGGGATCGACATCTCCGAAGAGGCGGGCTGGCTGCGCAACAAGGGGCTGCGCATCATCGGCGGCGGCGTCCGGCTGCAGCTGGACTGGCCGGATCTCGCCTCGTACCCGGACTACGGACTGGTTCGCAAGCGCGACGACTTCGACGAGCAGCTGGCCCGCCAGGCGCAGAAGGCGGGCGCCCGGCTGCACGAGCGGTGCAATGTCGGCGCCCCGATCATCGACGAGCGCACCGGCCGCATCATCGGTGTGAACGCGAAGCTCGGCGAGGAGAAGACCCCGGTCACCTTCCACGCCCCGCTCGTCGTCGCCGCCGACGGCAACTCCACCCGGCTGTCGCTCGCCATGGGTCTGCACCGCCGCGAGGACCGCCCGATGGGTGTCGCGGTCCGTACGTATTTCACCTCCCCGCGCCACGACGACGACTACCTGGAGTCCTGGCTGGAACTGTGGGACCGGCGCGGCCCCCAGGACCGGCTGCTGCCCGGCTACGGCTGGATCTTCGGCATGGGCGACGGCACGTCCAACGTCGGCCTCGGCATCCTCAACTCGTCGTCCGCCTTCAAGGAGCTGGACTGGCGGGAGGTCCTCAAGGCGTGGTGCGCGTCCATGCCGGAGGACTGGGGCTACACCCCGGAGAACATGACGATGCCGATCCGCGGCGCCGCGCTCCCCATGGCGTTCAACCGCCAGCCGCACTACACCAAGGGGCTGCTGCTCGTCGGTGACGCGGGCGGCATGGTCAACCCGTTCAACGGCGAAGGCATCGCGTACGCCATGGAGTCGGGCCAGATCGCCGCGGACGTCATCGTCCAGGCGCACGCCCGCGCGACCCCCGCCCAGCGCGAACTGGCGCTGCACAGCTACCCGAAGATCCTGAAGGAGACCTACGGCGGCTACTACACGATGGGCCGCGCCTTCGTGAAGCTCATCGGCAACCCGAAGGTCATGAAGATCGCCACCCAGCGCGGTCTGACGCACCCGCTGCTGATGAAGTTCACGCTGAAGATGCTCGCCAACCTCACCGACCCGACCGGCGGCGACGCGATGGACCGCATCATCAACGGCCTCTCGAAGGTGGCCCCGAAAGCCTGACCACCACTCCCGTTCGCGCCCTCGCCCGGTCCACGGGCGAGGCGCCGGCGATCTCGGTGAGGCGTGTGAGGCATGGAGACCGTTGTCCTGCTGCACGAAGCGAGGGCGAGCGGCGCCCCGGCCGGGTCAGTAGTAGCCCTTCTCGCCGTCGATGATCTCCCGTACGGCATCGAGGTGACCGGCGTGCCGGGCGGTCTCCTCGATCATGTGGAACAGCATCCATCGCAGATTCGCCCTGGCGATCTCGAAGTCGGGGTGACGGCCCACGTCCTCCAGGGCGTGGCCGGCGACGATGTCGTCGGTGACGGCGCACTGCTGCTCGTACTCCTTGAGGAGCTGCGCGAGTGGAATGCCGTCGACCCGCATGTCGGCGTCCTCGGTGTCCGGGTCGAACCGCGGCCCCACGGCGGGCCGGCCGAGGAACATCACCTCGAACCAGGAGTGCTCGACCCAGCGCAGATGCGAGACGAGCCCGGCGGCGGTCAGACGGGGCGAGGCGGGCAGCACGGCCCGGTGCGCATCCGTCTCGGACAGCCCCTCGCACTTCCAGTGAACGACCGCCCGTTGCATGTCGAACCAGCCGAGCAGCTGGGTCCGCTCGTCGGCTTCGTAAGGAGGGCGGGTACGGGGTCGCGCCATGAGAGCGAAACTATCCCGCCCGGGACCGCGCGCGCAGGCGGATCCGGGAACGGAAAAGGTACCGGCGCGCCGGCGACAGCACCCGGCCCGCCGTTCCACGACGAAGGGCCGTCGCTCCCGAGCGGGGGAGTGACGGCCCTTCGCCGTGTTCGCGCGCTTGTGAATCAGAGAACGCGGACCGCGCCCGACGGCGGGTCGTAGCTCAGCGGGCGCAGCACCACGCCGGTGCTCGGGTTCTGCGCACCGACGAACTGGCCGCCGCCCACGTAGACGCCGACGTGGTACGCGGAGCCCGCGCCGCCCCAGTACAGGATGTCGCCCGGCTGGAGGTTGCTCAGCGAGACCTGGGTGCCGGCGGTCGACTGGGCCTGCGAGACGCGCGGCAGGTCGACGCCCACCGTGCGGAACGCGGCCTGGACCAGGCCGGAGCAGTCCCAGGAGTTGGGGCCGGTGCCGCCGGACACGTACGCGTCGCCGACCTGGGCCTGGACGAACGCGACGACGGAGGCGGCGGAGCCGGTGGCGCTCGACGAGTAGGACGCCACGGCGGTGGAGCCGGACGTGCTGGACGTGCTGGACGTGCTGAGCGTCGTACGGGCCTCGGAGCGGGAGGCGCGCAGGGCGGCCTCCGCCTTGGCCTTGGCGGCCGCCTCCGCCTTGGCCTTGGCCTCTGCCTTGCGGACCGCCTCGGCCTTGGCCTTCGTGGCGGCCTTGGCCGCGCTGGTGGCCGCGGCGTCCTCCTGGGCCTGCGTCTCCAGGTCCAGGGCGACCTGCTGCGTGGCCTCGGCGGACGCGGCGACGGCGGTGGAGAGCCCGGAGGTGAGGGTGGGCATCTCGATGGTCTGGGTCACCGGCTCGGCCTGGGCAGGACCGGCAGCGCCTGCGACCGCGATGGTGCTGAGGACGCCACCGGCAACTCCGGCGCGCAGTGCCGATTTCGGGGCGCTTCGGCGGGGCTTCCGGTGGCTGGGTATGTGAGCGGTGAGGGACATGAGTACTAGCGCTATCAGGGCACCTG
The DNA here is from genome assembly GCF_040704695.1 of Streptomyces sp. NPDC048411. Lineage (NCBI taxonomy): Bacteria > Bacillati > Actinomycetota > Actinomycetes > Kitasatosporales > Streptomycetaceae > Streptomyces > Streptomyces sp. NPDC048411. The sequence goes on along the minus strand of NZ_JBEZKL010000024.1, from coordinate 16,772 downwards.
GGTTCCCTTCAAGAAACGTGTGTTGCGACACAGTTACGTTCGGAATCACTGAATCCGCTTTCCGCTGACCCTTATTGACGCCGTAACGGGCAAATCGGTCATGCACGATCACCGCTGTGATCACGGGCTTTCAGCAATTCGCCCGAATTGCCCGCCACCTACCATCCGTTCACACCGATGGCCAAGCCCGGCTTTATTGAAGGTCCGGTGAAGTGACGCAGGTCACAGTGTGACTGTGGCGAGGTGGGCATACGGGCGGCCGACGCGCGCGACGGTGCCGACGGCGGGGCGGCCGGCACGGTGGGGGCGTTTCATCCGGAAGGTCATGAATATGTGCACGCGTCCACATCGCTCCTCGTGAGCCCCTCGCGCGGGTGACCCCGAAGTGGGACGGATCCCCTTATCACCCCTCTGCCGTCCATTGCCAATTTGCTGGTCGAGGCGTCTGATTGTTAAAGAAGCATCGCCTTGACCAGCAACAACAACACCAGATGTCACGTCTCGTGATCGCGCGGCCGCTTTGCGTACGAAGATCACCCCTCATCCGGCTTCATGATCCTTCGCCGGGTGGTGGAGATCACAAAGTCGGTGTAGTACCCCGTGTCGCAGATCACAGGACGGCAGGCATAGGATGCGGGGCAGTCGGGCTTGTGAACTGCCTCACATGTGCACGATCTTGGTGAGGTGGCGAGCCGGTCGCCCGATGCGGTCCAACGGTCAAGGACGACTGGAAGGAGCGAGGAGCGTGAATGCCTACGCGCCCATCCTCGTGCTCGGCGCCCTCGGGGCAGGGTTTGCGATCTTCTCCGTGGTCATGGCCACGCTTATCGGCCCAAAGCGGTACAACCGAGCAAAGCTCGAAGCGTACGAGTGCGGTATTGAACCCACCCCCACTCCAGCCGGAGGCGGCCGCTTCCCCATCAAGTACTACCTGACGGCGATGCTCTTCATCGTCTTCGACATCGAGATCGTCTTCCTCTATCCCTGGGCGGTCACCTTCGACGCCCTGGGGATCTTCGGGCTCGTCGAGATGCTGCTCTTCGTGCTCACCGTCTTCGTCGCCTATGCGTATGTATGGCGTCGCGGCGGCCTGGAATGGGACTGAGGGGCTGAGGGGCACACCATGGGACTCGAAGAGAAGCTGCCCAGCGGCTTCGTGCTGACCACTGTCGAGCAGGCCGCCGGCTGGGTGCGGAAATCCTCCGTCTTCCCTGCCACGTTCGGTCTTGCCTGCTGCGCCATCGAGATGATGACGACCGGAGCCGGGCGCTACGACCTGGCCCGATTCGGGATGGAGGTCTTCCGCGGATCGCCGCGGCAGGCGGATCTGATGATCGTGGCGGGTCGGGTCAGCCAGAAGATGGCGCCCGTCCTGCGGCAGGTCTACGACCAGATGCCGAACCCCAAGTGGGTTATCTCCATGGGGGTTTGCGCATCCTCGGGTGGGATGTTCAACAATTATGCCATTGTGCAGGGTGTTGATCATATTGTGCCCGTCGACATCTATTTGCCGGGCTGCCCGCCGCGCCCCGAGATGCTGATGGACGCCATTCTCAAGCTCCACCAGAAGATCCAGGGCTCCAAGCTCGGGGTCAACGCGGAGGAGGCCGCCCGCGAGGCGGAGGACGCGGCACTCAAGGCGCTTCCCCTGATCGAGATGAAGGGGCTGCTGCGGTGAGCGACGAACAGAACAACAACGGCGTACCCGCGCCGCGCGACGAGACCGGCGAGGTCATCGGCGTACGCAAGGGCATGTTCGGCGCCAACAACGGCGGCGACACCTCCGGCTACGGCGGGCTCGTCCGCACGGTGACGCTGCCGGGAGCCACGTCCCGGCCGTACGGCGGCTGGTTCGACGAGGTGGCCGACGAACTCGAAGGGGCCCTGGAGGAGCAGGATCTGCTTCCCGGGAACGCCATCGAGAAGACCGTTGTCGACCGCGGTGAGCTCACCTTCCACATCGCCCGCGAGCACCTGCCCACCGTGGCTCGAACCCTGCGCGACGACCCGGCCCTGCGCTTCGAGCTCTGTACCGGGGTGAGCGGTGTCCACTTCCTCGGCGACAAGGGCCGCGAGCTGCACGCCGTCTACCATCTGCGGTCGATCACCCACGGCCGGCTGATCCGGCTGGAGGTCTCTGCCCCGGACAGCGACCCGCACATCCCGTCGCTCGTCGCGGTCTATCCGACCAACGACTGGCACGAGCGCGAGACCTACGACTTCTTCGGGCTCGTCTTCGACGGGCACCCGGCCCTCACCCGGATCATGATGCCGGACGACTGGCAGGGCTTCCCGCAGCGCAAGGACTACCCGCTCGGTGGCATCGCCATCGAGTACAAGGGCGCCCAGATCCCGGCTCCGGACCAGCGGAGGTCGTACTCCTGATGACTACTCCCCATGCAACGCCTCGCGCCACGACCGAGGGGACTGTATATACGGTCACCGGCGGCGACTGGGACGAGGTCGTCGAGTCCGCGGTCAAGTCCGACGACGAGCGCATCATCGTCAACATGGGTCCCCAGCACCCGTCCACGCACGGCGTGCTGCGGCTGATCCTGGAGATCGACGGCGAGACCGTCACCGAGGCCCGCTGCGGCATCGGCTACCTCCACACCGGCATCGAGAAGAACCTCGAATTCCGGAACTGGACGCAGGGCACCACGTTCGTCACGCGCATGGACTACCTGACGCCGTTCTTCAACGAGACGGCGTACTGCCTGGGTGTCGAGAAGCTTCTCGGCATCGAGGACCGGATCCCCGACCGGGCGAGTGTCCTGCGCGTGCTCCTGATGGAGCTCAACCGGATCTCCTCGCACCTGGTGTGCATCGCCACGGGCGGCATGGAGCTCGGCGCGACCACGATCATGATCTACGGGTTCCGCGATCGTGAACTCGTTCTCGACCTCTTCGAGCTGATCACCGGGCTCCGGATGAACCACGCGTTCGTCCGGCCCGGCGGACTCGCCCAGGATCTGCCGCCGGGCGCGGTCGACCAGCTGCGCGAGTTCGTGAAAACCATGAAGAAGAACCTGCCGGAGTACGACAAGCTCGCCACCGGCAACCCCATCTTCAAGGCCCGCATGCAGGACGTCGGCTATCTCAACCTGACCGGCTGCATGGCGCTCGGCGCCACCGGCCCGATCCTGCGCTCCGCCGGACTCCCGCACGACCTGCGCAAGACCGATCCCTACTGCGGCTACGAGACCTACGAATTCGACGTCCCCACCGCCGACAGCTGCGACGCCTACGGCCGCTTCCTCATCCGTCTGGAAGAGATGCGGCAGTCGCTGCGGATCATCGAGCAGTGCATCGACCGGCTCGCCCCCGGACCGGTCATGGTCGCCGACAAGAAGATCGCCTGGCCCGCTCAGCTCGCGCTGGGACCCGACGGGCTCGGCAACTCGCTCGACCACATCAAGAAGATCATGGGGACCTCCATGGAGGCCCTGATCCACCACTTCAAGCTGGTGACCGAGGGCTTCCGGGTCCCGGCCGGACAGGCGTACACCGCCGTCGAATCGCCCAAGGGCGAGCTCGGCGTGCACATCGTCTCGGACGGCGGAACCCGCCCCTACCGGGTCCACTTCCGCGACCCGTCCTTCACCAATCTGCAGGCCATGGCGGCGATGTGCGAGGGCGGCCAGGTCGCCGATGTCATCGTCGCCGTCGCGTCCATCGACCCCGTGATGGGAGGCGTCGACCGGTGACCGAAGCACGTCAGGAAGTCAGTCTGGGGATGCCGCAGCTCCCCGCCCCCGCCTACCCGGCCGAGGTGCGCGCCAGGCTCGAAGCGGATGCGAAGGAGGTGATCGCCCGCTACCCCGACAGCCGCTCCGCGCTGCTGCCGCTGCTGCACCTGGTGCAGTCCGAGGAGGGATACGTCTCCCGTACCGGCATGGCACTCTGTGCCGAACTGCTCGGCCTCACCACCGCCGAGGTCACCGCGGTCGCCACCTTCTACACGATGTACCGGCGCAAGCCGAGCGGCGACTACCAGGTGGGTGTCTGCACCAACACGCTGTGTGCGGTGATGGGCGGCGACGCCATCTTCGACCGACTCAAGCAGCATCTCGGCGTCGGCAACAACGAGACGACCGAGGACGGCAAGGTCACCCTCGAACACATCGAGTGCAACGCGGCCTGCGACTTCGCACCCGTGGTGATGGTCAACTGGGAGTTCTTCGACAACCAGACGCCCCAGAGCGCGACGCAGCTCGTCGACGACCTGATCGCCGGGCGAACCGTCGAACCCACCCGCGGCGCCCCGCTCTGCTCGTACAAGGAGACCGCGCGGATCCTGGCCGGCTTCCCCGACCAGCGCCCCGGCGCCGTCGAGGCGACCGGTGGAGCGGGCCCCGCCTCGCTCGTCGGCCTCCGGCTGGCGAAGGGCGAGGAGCTGCACCCGAAGGTCGTCGCCCCACGTGGCGAGTCGGCCCGCACCGACGCCCCGCAGGACCCGGACCACTCGGCCGGCACCGCAGCAGAGGAGGGAGAGTGATGACGTTGGCAGCCGAAATCAACGACGGAGGCGGCAACGGGGCCAGCCCCGAGAAGCTGCTCTCGCCCGTCCTCTCCGCCTTCTGGGACGAGCCCGGGTCATGGACCCTGGACACCTACAAGCGGCACGGCGGCTACGAGGGGCTGCGCAAGGCTCTCGCCATGTCTCCGGACGACCTCATCGCGTACGTCAAGGACTCCGGCCTGCGCGGCCGCGGCGGCGCGGGCTTCCCCACCGGCATGAAGTGGCAGTTCATCCCGCAGGGCGACGGCAAGCCGCACTACCTGGTGGTCAACGCCGACGAGTCGGAGCCCGGGACCTGCAAGGACATCCCGCTCCTCTTCGCCAACCCGCACAGCCTCATCGAAGGTATCGTGATCGCCTGCTACGCGATCCGCTCCTCGCATGCCTTCATCTATCTGCGCGGTGAAGTCGTCCCCGTACTGCGGCGGCTGCACGAGGCCGTGCGCGAGGCGTACGAGGCGGGCTACCTCGGAACGAGCATCCTGGGCTCGGGGCTCGACCTGGAGCTCACCGTGCACGCGGGCGCGGGCGCGTACATCTGCGGTGAGGAGACCGCACTGCTCGACTCGCTCGAAGGGCGACGCGGTCAGCCCCGGCTGCGGCCTCCCTTCCCTGCGGTCGCCGGTCTGTACGCCTGCCCCACTGTGGTGAACAACGTCGAGTCCATCGCCTCGGTTCCCGCGATCCTGAACAAGGGCAAGGACTGGTTCAAGTCGATGGGCAGCGAGAAGTCCCCGGGCTTCACGCTGTACTCGCTCAGCGGCCACGTCGCCAGCCCGGGACAGTACGAGGCCCCGCTCGGCATCACGCTGCGCCAGCTGCTCGACATGAGCGGCGGCATGCGCGCCGGCCACCGGCTGAAGTTCTGGACCCCGGGCGGCTCCTCCACCCCGATGTTCACCGACGAGCACCTCGATGTGCCCCTCGACTACGAGGGCGTCGGCGCCGCCGGTTCCATGCTCGGCACCAAGGCGCTCCAGTGCTTCGACGAGACGACCTGCGTCGTGCGGGCCGTCACCCGCTGGACCGAGTTCTACGCCCATGAGTCCTGCGGCAAGTGCACGCCATGCCGTGAAGGCACCTACTGGCTCGTCCAGTTGCTCCGCGACATCGAGGCCGGCAAGGGACAGATGGCCGACCTCGACAAGCTGAACGACATCGCCGACAACATCAACGGCAAGTCCTTCTGCGCCCTCGGCGACGGCGCCGCCTCGCCGATCTTCTCCTCGCTGAAGTACTTCCGCGAGGAGTACGAGCGGCACATCACCGGCCGGGGCTGCCCCTTCGATCCCGCCAAGTCGACCGCCTGGGCCGACGACAAGAACGCTCACCAGGGGGTGAACGCATGACAGTCACCACGAGTGCGCCCTCCGGGGGCGGCGAGGCGGCGGTCCCGCCCGAGGACCTTGTCACGCTGACGATCGACGGCATCGAGATCAGCGTGCCCAAGGGCACCTTGGTCATCCGCGCCGCCGAACTCCTCGGCATCGAGATTCCGCGCTTCTGCGACCACCCGCTCCTCGACCCGGTCGGCGCCTGCCGCCAGTGCATCGTCGAGGTCGAGGGCCAGCGCAAGCCGATGGCGTCCTGCACCATCACGTGCACCGACGGCATGGCGGTCAAGTCGCAGCTCACCTCGCCGGTCGCCGAGAAGGCGCAGCGCGGGGTGATGGAGCTGCTGCTCATCAACCACCCGCTGGACTGCCCGGTCTGCGACAAGGGCGGCGAGTGCCCGCTGCAGAACCAGGCGATGTCGCACGGCGACCCGGACTCCCGGTTCGACGGAAAGAAGCGGACGTACGAGAAGCCCGTCCCGATCTCCACCCAGGTACTGCTGGACCGTGAGCGGTGTGTGCTCTGCGCGCGCTGCACCCGGTTCTCCAACCAGGTGGCGGGCGACCCGATGATCGAGCTGATCGAGCGCGGCGCGCTCCAGCAGGTCGGCACGGGCGAGGGCGACCCCTTCGAGTCGTACTTCTCCGGCAACACCATCCAGATCTGCCCGGTCGGCGCGCTCACCTCGGCGGCGTACCGGTTCCGCTCCCGCCCCTTCGACCTGGTGTCGTCGCCGTCGGTGTGCGAGCACTGCGCGGGTGGCTGCGCGACCCGCACCGATCACCGGCGCGGCAAGGTCATGCGGCGGCTCGCCGCCAACGACCCCGAGGTCAACGAGGAGTGGGTCTGCGACAAGGGCCGCTTCGGCTTCCGTTACGCGCAGCAGCGGGACCGGCTCACCACGCCGCTGGTACGGAACGCGGACGGTGTCCTCGAACCGGCGAGCTGGCCCGAGGCACTGGCTGCCGCGGCCGCCGGGCTCGCCGCCGCACGCGGCAGGACCGGCGTCCTCACCGGCGGCCGGCTGACCGTCGAGGACGCGTACGCGTACAGCAAGTTCGCCCGGATCGCCCTCGACACGAACGACATCGACTTCCGGGCCCGGGTGCACAGCAGCGAGGAGGCCGACTTCCTGGCCGCCCGCGTCGCCGGGCGCGGACGCGACCTGGACGGCAGCGGGATCACCTACACCTCGCTGGAGAAGGCGCCGACTGTCCTACTGGTCGGCTTCGAGTCCGAGGAGGAGGCGCCCGGCGTCTTCCTGCGGCTGCGCAAGGCCCACCGCAAGCACGGCCAGCGCACCTTCGCCGTCGCCTCGCACGCCACCCGCGGTCTGGAGAAGGCGGGCGGCACACTGCTGCCCGCCGCGCCCGGCACCGAGACCGAGTGGCTGGACGCAATCGCGGGCGGCGTCGGACTCGACGGCGACGGAGCCGCGGCGGCCGAGGCGCTGCGTGGCGAGGGCGCCGTGATCGTGGTGGGCGAGCGGCTGGCCGGAGTACCGGGCGGGCTGACCGCCGCGGTACGGGCGGCCACCGCGACCGGGTCCCGGCTCGTGTGGATCCCGCGCCGGGCCGGCGAGCGCGGTGCGGTGGAGGCGGGCGCGCTCCCGTCGCTGCTGCCCGGCGGCCGCCCGGCCACCGACCCGCATGCCAGGGACGAGGTGGCGGCCGTGTGGGGCGTCGCCGAACTCCCCTCCCGGTTCGGCCGCGACACCGGCCAGATCGTCGAGGCCGCCGCCACCGGCGAACTGGGCGCGCTGCTCGTCGCCGGGGTGGAGACCGCCGATCTGCCGGACCCGGCCCGCGCCCTGGAGGCGCTGGACCAGGTCGGCTTCCTCGTCTCGCTGGAGCTGCGGCCCAGCGAGATCACCGAGCGGGCCGACGTCGTCTTCCCGGTCGCCGCGGTGGCCGAGAAGCCTGGCACCTTCCTCAACTGGGAGGGCAGGGCCCGGATGTTCGAGGCGGCGCTGAAGCCCGAGCAGATGACGCGGACCCTCGCACCGACCGATGCCCGGGTGCTGCACATGCTCGCCGACGCGCTGGTCCGCGCCGGAGGCTCTGATGAACCGAGTCGCTTCGCGCTGCCGGACCTGAAGTCCGTACGCCGTGAGCTGGACCGGCTCGGCGGCTGGACCGGTACGCACGCCACCGACCCGCACGAGTCGGCGCAGCCGCTGCCCCGGCCCGGCGACGGCGAGGCGGTCCTCGCGGGCCACCGGCTGCTGCTCGACCAGGGGCGGCTCCAGGAGGGCGACGCGGCGCTGGCCGGCACCCGGCACGCCGCGGTCGCCCGGCTCTCCGCCGTCACCGCCGCCGAGACGGGTGTGAAGGACGGCGATCTGCTGGCCGTCACCGGACCGTCCGGCAGCGTCGAACTCCCGCTGCGGGTCACCGACATGCCGGACCGGGTGGTCTGGGTGCCGCTGAACTCCGTCGGGCGGGGCGTACCGGCCGACACCGGCGCCCAACCCGGCGGTCTGGTCCGGATCGGCCCCGCCGCGCCGGGTACTCCCGACGTCACACCGGAGGTGCGAGCGTGACTGCCCTCGCTCAACTGGCCGCGGCACCCGACCGTGCCGTACTCGCCGCCGAGGATCTCTCGATGTTCGGCACCGACCCCTGGTGGCTCGTCGTCATCAAGGCGGTGTTCTGCTTCGCGTTCCTGATGGTGACCGTGCTCTTCTCCATCGTGTGGGAGCGCAAGGTCGTCGCCTGGATGCAGCTGCGCATCGGCCCCAACCGGCACGGCCCCTGGGGCATGCTCCAGTCGCTCGCCGACGGCATCAAGCTGATGCTGAAGGAAGACGTCGTCGTCAGGCGGGCGGACAAGGTCGTCTACGTCCTCGCGCCGATCGTCGCCGCCGTACCGGCGTTCATGGCGATCGCCGTGATCCCGTTCGGGCCGTCCGGCAACGAGGTCTCGATCTTCGGCCACCGTACGGCGATGCAGCTCACCGACCTGCCGATCGCGATGCTCTACGTCCTCGCGGTCGCGTCGGTCGGGATCTACGGCATCGTGCTGGCCGGCTGGTCCTCCGGATCGACGTACCCGCTGCTCGGCGGATTGCGCTCCTGCGCGCAGATGATCTCGTACGAGATCGCGATGGGCGCCGCGTTCGCCTCCGTCTTCCTCTACTCCGGGTCGATGTCGACCTCGAAGATCGTGGAGGCGCAGCAGGACCGCTGGTTCATCATCCTGCTGCCGGTCTCGTTCATCATCTACATCGTCACGATGGTCGGTGAGACCAACCGCGCCCCGTTCGACATGCCGGAGTCCGAGGGCGACCTCGTCGGCGGCTTCAACACCGAGTACTCGTCGATCAAGTTCGCGATGTTCATGCTCGCCGAGTACGTCAACATGGTCACCGTCTCCGCCGTCTCCACGACGCTGTTCCTGGGCGGCTGGCGGGCCCCGTGGCCGATCAGCACCTTCTGGGAGGGCGCGAACCACGGCTGGTGGCCGATGCTCTGGTTCGTCCTCAAGGTCCAGTTGCTGCTGTTCTTCTTCATCTGGCTGCGTGGCACGCTGCCCCGCGTCCGCTACGACCAGCTGATGAAGCTCGGCTGGAAGGTCCTGATCCCCGTCTCCGTGGTCTGGCTGATGCTGGTCGCAACGGTGCGGGCGCTGCGCAACGAGGGCTACGACTTCTCGAAGATCGTGCTGTACGTGGCCGGGGCCGTGATCGCGATCCTGCTGATCTCCTTCGTCGCCGACATCTTCCGGGACCGCTCGACCAAGGCGGCCGGGGAGACCGGGACGGAAGCCGGACCCGGGCCGGAGTTCGACCCGATGGCGGGCGGATTCCCGGTGCCGCCGCTGCCCGGACAGACCCTGCCGCCGGTACCGCGCCGCAGGCCACGGCACGAGCGGGAGCTCGTTGTCAGTGGCGGGCCGGACTCTCAGAGTGACGGCAGTCAGATTGGTGGAAGTCCGAGTGACGGAAAGGAGGCTGACGGTGTCTGAGCCATCGGAGTCCACTGGGGACAAGTTCCAGAATCCTGTGGCCGGCTTCGGCGTGACCTTCAAGGCCATGTTCAAGAAGCGGCTGACCGAGCAGTACCCCGAACAGCAGAAGGTGACGGCGCCGCGCTTCCACGGCAGGCACCAGCTCAACCGTCACCCGGACGGCCTGGAGAAGTGCGTCGGCTGCGAGCTGTGCGCCTGGGCCTGTCCCGCCGATGCCATCTATGTGGAGGGCGCGGACAACACCGACGAGGAGCGCTACTCCCCGGGTGAGCGCTACGGGCGCGTCTACCAGATCAACTACGCGCGCTGCATTCTCTGCGGACTGTGCATCGAGGCGTGCCCGACCCGGGCGCTCACGATGACCAATGAGTTCGAGCTCGCCAACACCACCCGCGAAAGCCTCATCTACACCAAGGACGAGCTGCTCGCGGGCCTGGAGGAGGGCATGGTCGACACTCCGCACGCGATCTTCCCGGGTATGGACGAGCAGGACTACTACCGGGGGCTGGTCACCGAGGCGGCGCCCGGCACGGAGCGTCAGGTCGCGCTCTCCAAGGGCGAGTCCAAGGAGCAGCCGGCCAAGGACAAGGAGGTGGACGCATGACCGGCCTGGCCGCAGCGGCCTCCACCACATCCATCGGCGAGGCCGTCCAGTTCTGGGTGCTCGGCACGGTCGCCGTGATCGGCGCGCTGTCCACCGTACTGATGAAGAAAGCCGTGCACAGCGCGCTGAGCCTCGCCGGGACCATGATCGTCCTGGCGGTGTTCTACCTGGCCAACGGCGCCTACTTCCTCGGCGTCGTCCAGATCGTCGTCTACACCGGCGCGATCATGATGCTGTTCCTCTTCGTGGTCATGCTCGTCGGTGTCACGGCGGCGGACTCGCTGAAGGAGACCCTCAAGGGCCAGCGCTGGCTGGCCGCGGGATGCGGGATCGGCTTCGGCGTCCTGCTGATCGCGGGCATCGGCCACGCCTCGCTGAACAGCTTCAACGGACTCGGCACCGCGAACGCCGCGCACGGCGGAAACGTCGAGGGGCTGGCCAGCCTCATCTTCACGAAGTACGTCTTCGCCTTCGAGATCACCGGCGCCCTGCTGATCACGGCGACGGTCGGCGCGATGGTGCTCACCCACCGGGAGCGCACCGAACGGGCCAGGACCCAGCGGGAGATGTCGGAGGAGCGGGTACGCGGCAATCACCTGCCGCCGCTGCCGGCCCCCGGTGTCTACGCCCGGCACAACGCCGTGGACATCGCCGGTCTGCTCCCGGACGGCACCGCGTCCGAGCTCACCGTCATGCAGACGCTGCGGCGGCGCGGCCAGATCCGTGACGTGTCGAACGAGTCGCTGGCCGACCTCAAGGCGCTGGAGCAGCGCTCCGAGGAGCGGCTCGGCCGTGACCAGGACGAAGAGGAGGTCACCAAGTGAATCCGGTCAACTACCTCTATCTCTCCGCCCTGTTGTTCACCATCGGCGCGTCCGGGGTGCTGATCAGGCGGAACGCGATCGTGGTGTTCATGTGCGTGGAGCTGATGCTCAACGCCTGCAACCTCGCGTTCGTCACCTTCTCCCGGATGCACGGCAACCTCGACGGCCAGATCATCGCCTTCTTCACGATGGTCGTCGCCGCCGCCGAGGTCGTGGTCGGGCTCGCGATCATCGTGTCGCTGTTCCGTTCCCGCCACTCGGCCTCGGTCGACGACGCCAGCCTGATGAAGCTGTAAGGGGACGCTGAATCGTGGACAACCTCATTGCGCTGCTCATCGCGGCGCCCCTGCTCGGAGCGGCCGTGCTGCTCTGCGGCGGCCGACGGCTGGACCGCTCAGGCCACTGGCTCGGCACCCTGCTCGCCGCCGCCTCGTTCGTCATCGGGGCGGTGCTCTTCACCGACATGCTGGGGAAGGGCGCCGATCAGCGGACGCTGCACCAGCACCTGTTCAGCTGGATCCCGGTCGAGAGCTTCCAGGCCGATGTGGCCTTCCAGCTCGACCAGCTGTCGATGACGTTCGTGCTGCTGATCACCGGTGTGGGCACCCTGATCCACCTCTATTCGATCGGCTACATGGAGCACGACGAGCGCAGGCGCCGCTTCTTCGGGTACCTGAACCTCTTCCTCGCGGCGATGCTCCTGCTGGTCCTCGCCGACAACTACCTGCTGCTGTACGTCGGGTGGGAGGGCGTCGGTCTGGCGTCGTACCTGCTGATCGGCTTCTGGCAGCACAAGCCCAGCGCGGCCACCGCTGCCAAGAAGGCGTTCCTGGTCAACCGGGTCGGCGACATGGGTCTGTCGATCGCGATCATGCTGATGTTCACCACGTTCGGCACGTTCGCCTTCGGCCCCGTCCTGGCCTCGACCGGGGAGACCGGCGAGGGCAAGCTGACGGCGATCGGCCTGCTGCTGCTGCTCGCCGCCTGCGGCAAGTCGGCCCAGGTACCGCTGCAGTCCTGGCTCGGTGACGCGATGGAGGGTCCGACCCCGGTCTCGGCCCTCATCCACGCCGCCACCATGGTGACCGCGGGCGTCTACCTGATCGTCCGCTCCGGCGCGATCTTCAACGCCGCCCCGGACGCGCAGTTGGTCGTCGTGGTCGTCGGTGGGGTCACGCTGCTGTTCGGTGCGATCGTCGGTTGCGCGAAGGACGACATCAAGAAGGCCCTCGCCGGGTCGACGATGTCGCAGATCGGCTACATGATCCTGGCCGCCGGGCTCGGCCCGATCGGCTATGTCTTCGCGATCATGCACCTGGTGACGCACGGCTTCTTCAAGGCCGGACTCTTCCTCGGCGCCGGTTCGGTCATGCACGGCATGAACGACGAGGTCGACATGCGGAAGTTCGGCGGCCTGCGGACGTACATGCCGGTCACCTTCGTCACCTTCGGCCTCGGCTATCTGGCGATCATCGGCTTCCCCGGTCTTTCCGGCTTCTTCTCCAAGGACAAGATCATCGAGGCGGCCTTCGCCAAGGGCGGCACCGAGGGCTGGATCCTCGGCGCCGTCACGCTGCTGGGCGCCGCGATCACCGCGTTCTACATGACACGCGTGATGCTGCTGACGTTCTTCGGCGAGAAGCGCTGGCAGCCCGACGCTGAGGGCCACGATCCGCACCCCCACGAGTCCCCGAAGTCGATGACCATCCCCATGATCGTCCTGGCGTTCGGTTCGGTCTTCGCCGGAGGGTTCTTCTCCATCGGTGACCGCTTCCTGAACTGGCTGGAGCCGGTCACCGGACACAGCCACGGAGACTCCCCCGTCAGCGCCATGACGGTCACCGCCGCCACCATGGTGGTGCTCGTCATCGGCGTCGCCATCGCCTGGGCGATGTACGGGCGCGGTCCGGTCCCGGTCGTCGCCCCGCGCGGCTCGCTGCTCACCCGGGCCGCCCGCCGCGATCTCCTCCAGGACGACTTCAACCACGTGGTCCTGGTCCGCGGCGGCGAGCACCTCACCCGCTCCCTCGTGTACGTCGACCACACCCTGGTCGACGGCGTGGTCAACGGCACGGCCGCATCGATGGGCGGGCTCTCCGGCCGGCTGCGCAAGCTGCAGAACGGCTACGCCCGCTCCTACGCGGTCTCGATGTTCGGCGGTACGGCGATCGTCATCGCCGCGACCCTGCTGATGAGGGCGGTCTGATCACCATGTCCTTTCCCCTCCTGACAGCGACGGCGGTGCTCCCGGCGATCGGCGCGATCGCCACCGCCGCCGTCCCGGCCGCCCGGCGCACCACCGCCAAATGGCTGGCGCTGCTCTTCTCGCTGGCCACCCTCGTGCTGGCGGGCATCGTGCTTGCCCGCTTCGAGCCCGGCGGCGCCCGCTATCAGCTCACCGAATCACACGCCTGGATCAAGGACTTCGGCGTCCGGTACGAACTGGGTGTGGACGGCATCGGGGTGGCGCTCCTGGCGCTCACCGCCCTGCTGATCCCGTTCGTCATGCTGGCCGGCTGGCATGACGCCGATCCCCTGGAGACGAAGTCCTCGCGCTGGCGTCCCACCCAGGGCTTCTTCGCCCTGATCCTGATGGTCGAAGCGATGGTGATCCTCTCCTTCGAGGCCACCGACGTCTTCCTCTTCTACATCCTCTTCGAAGCCATGCTCATCCCGATGTACTTCCTCATCGGCGGCTTCGGGGACCGGGCTCACTCCGGCAGCGACGAGAACGCCGCGGCGCAACGCTCGTACGCCGCGGTCAAGTTCCTCCTCTACAACCTGGCCGGCGGGCTCATCATGCTGGCCGCCGTCATCGGCCTGTACGTCGTCGCGGGCACCTTCTCGCTCTCCGAGATCGCCTCGGCCCGCGCGGGCGGTTCGCTCTCCATGGCGACCAGCACCGAACGCTGGCTGTTCCTCGGGTTCTTCTTCGCCTTCGCGGTGAAGGCCCCGCTCTGGCCGCTGCATACCTGGCTGCCCAACGCCATGGGCGAGGCGACCTCCCCGGTCGCCGTCCTGATCACCGCGGTCGTCGACAAGGTCGGCACCTTCGCGATGCTCCGCTTCTGCCTCCAGCTGTTCCCGGAGGCCAGCAAGTGGGCGACGCCGGTGATCCTGGTCCTCGCGCTGATCAGCATCGTGTACGGGGCGCTGCTCGCTGTCGGCCAGCGCGACATCAAGCGCCTGATCGCCTACGCGTCGATCTCGCACTTCGGCTTCATCATCCTGGGCATCTTCGCGATGACCAGCCAGGGCCAGTCGGGCGCCACGCTCTACATGGTCAACCACGGCATCTCGACGGCCGCGCTGATGCTGGTGGCCGGCTTCCTGATCACGCGGCGCGGTTCGCGGCTCATCGCCGACTACGGCGGGGTGCAGAAGGTGGCGCCGGTCCTGGCCGGCACGTTCCTGATCGGCGGGCTCGCCACCCTGTCGCTCCCCGGCCTCTCCCCGTTCGTCAGCGAATTCCTGGTCCTGGTCGGCACGTTCAGCGCATACCCGGCGGCCGGCATCATCGCCACCACCGGCATCGTGCTCGCCGCGCTCTATGTCCTCGTCCTCTACCAGCGGACGATGACGGGCCCGGTGAAGGCCGAGGTCCGGGGCATGCCCGACCTGAAGGTCCGGGAGCTGGTGGTGGTCCTCCCGCTCATCGCGCTGCTGGTCTTCCTGGGCGTCTACCCGAAGCCGCTCACGGAGATCGTCAACCCGGCGGTGCAGCACACCATGTCGGACGTACACAAGAAGGACCCCCAGCCTGAGGTGGAGGCCGCCAAGTGAGCACAACAGCTGTCCACAGCCTGTGGACAATGGCGGGTGGGGTGACATCGGCCGCCCCGCACGAGAAGTTCAAGGCGCCGGTCATCGAGTACGCCCAGCTGACCCCGGTCCTCATTGTGATCGGTGTCGCCGTCGTCGGCGTACTCGTCGAGGCCTTCGTGCCGCGCCGGGCCCGCTACTACACACAGGTCTTCCTGACCGTCGTTGCCCTCGCCGCCGCGTTCGCCGCGGTCATCGGCCTCGCGACCGGGGGGTACGGCACGACGAAGGCGCACATCGCCGCGATGGGTGCCATCGCCGTCGACGGACCCGCGCTGTTCCTGCAGGGCACCATCCTGTTGACGTCGCTGGTCGCCGTCTTCACCTTCGCCGAGCGGCGGCTCGACCCCGAGTCGCACGGCAACCGCGTCGACTCGTTCGCCGCACAGGCCGCCTCGGTGCCCGGCAGCGAGAGCGAGCAGGCCGCGGTCAAGGCGGGCTTCACCACCACCGAGGTCTTCCCGCTGGTCCTCTTCTCAGTGGCGGGCATGCTGGTCTTCCCGGCCGCCAACGATCTGCTGACGCTCTTCGTGGCCCTGGAAGTCTTCTCCCTCCCGCTCTACCTGCTGTGCGCCGTCGCCCGCCGCAAGCGGCTGATGTCGCAGGAGGCGGCGGTGAAGTACTTCCTGCTCGGCGCCTTCTCGTCGGCGTTCCTGCTCTTCGGGATCGCCCTGCTGTACGGGTACGCGGGCTCCGTCTCGTACGCGGCCATCGCCAACGTGGTCGACGGCTCCGTCACCCAGATCGACCCGGCGCTCGCCGACACCATGGGCAACGACGTGCTGCTGCTGATCGGCGGCGCGATGATCCTGACCGGGCTGCTCTTCAAGGTCGGCGCCGTCCCGTTCCACATGTGGACGCCGGACGTCTACCAGGGCGCCCCGACGCCGGTCACCGGCTTCATGGCCGCGGCCACGAAGGTCGCCGCGTTCGGTGCGCTGCTGCGCCTGCTGTACGTGGTGCTGCCGGGCCTCAGCTGGGACTGGCGGCCGGTCATGTGGGCCGTCGCGATCGTCACGATGCTGGGTGGTGCGATCGTCGCCATCACCCAGACCGACATCAAGCGGCTGCTGGCCTACTCGTCCATCGCGCACGCCGGCTTCATCCTCGCCGGTGTCATCGCGACGACCCCCAGCGGCATCTCCTCGGTGCTCTTCTACCTGGGCGCGTACTCCTTCGTGACGGTCGGCGCGTTCGCCGTCGTCACGCTGGTGCGCGACGCGGGCGGCGAGGCGACCCACCTGTCGAAGTGGGCCGGGCTGGGCCGGCGCTCGCCGCTGGTCGCCGCGGTCTTCGCGGTGTATCTGCTGGCCTTCGCCGGTATCCCGCTGACCTCCGGCTTCGCCGGAAAGTTCGCGGTCTTCAAGGCGGCGGCGGAGGGCGGCGCGGGCGGCCTGGTCGTGGTCGGTGTGATTTCGTCCGCCATTGCCGCGTTCTTCTACATCCGGGTCATCGTGCTCATGTTCTTCAGCGAGCCGAAGGCGGACGGCCCAGCAGTCGCCGTCCCGTCCCCGCTGACGATGACGACGATCGCGGTCGGCGTCGCCGTCACGCTGGTGCTGGGCCTGGCCCCGCAGTACTTCCTCGACCTGGCGAGCCAGGCGGGAGTGTTCGTGAGGTGACGCGGAGCGGCCGACCGGTGTCCCGGTTGCCGTTCTGCTCCCGGTCGCCGGGCGGGCTCGATTCAGAGCCCGCC
>NZ_JBEZKL010000023.1:0-74866 GCF_040704695.1 Streptomyces sp. NPDC048411 | reverse complement strand
TCCCCGGTGGCGGGCAATGCGGGCAGGAACGTGGGGTCGGGTGACGGCGGGTCAGTGCGGGCCCTGACCGGCGGACACCGGACACCGGGAGCGCAAGGAAGGCAGCGGATGGAAGTGCGAAGGCAGCGGATGGAGACGCGTACGGACGGCGCCGGAAGGCGTGGGCCAAGGAGGTCCACCGTCCGCTTCGCCCCGGTCTGGCGGGGCGCGCGCTTCCTCTGCCTGTCCTTCGCCGTCGTTCTCGGGCTCGGGATGCTCGATCCGAAGGATCGCTGCCAGCTGCCGTACCCGGGAGTGCCGCCGTACCCTGGAGACATGAGCACCGCCCCCACCTCCGGACCGCGCGATTCGAAACCGACACAGCCGGCACACCCCGTACAACCGGAACAGAGGAAGCCCAAGCCGGCTCTGATCTTCGACGATCCACTGGACCAGCAGTCCGCGGACGATACGGACCGAGGGTGGGGTGAGCGGGCCCCTGCCGGCGACGGCTCCGCCGACCTTGCGCGCTTCCTCGACGAGAAGCCGCCCCACCACGTCTGAGCTGCTCGTCGTGCCCGCGCCCCGGGTCCTGGCCGCGGCCCTCGCCCGTCGGCCCGCGGCGCTGCAATACGAGCGCGTCGCGGATCTCCTTCCGCACCTCCGGCTCGCCCTTCGGTGTCTCCTGCACACCGTCCTTGGCGGCCTGCACGACCGCCCGCTTGACCACGCCGATCACATGGCCGCGCAGCAGGAAGGCCTTGAAGCCGTCCGCCGGGCCGGCGTTCTTGTTTTCGCTCACGAGTGAGGCTTCCGCCGTGGGTGCCGTAGGCGGAGCGAACCGTTCCGCAATCTGGGGCAGTACGAGGCAGAACTACCCGATCCATGCCTTCGGGCCGGTTGCTTGACGGCGCATCAGTGCGCAGAGCGCGGTAAGTCACGTTCAGCACAGGGTCACCGCCAGCCGGCCCGAGATCCCCGCGCCCGCCAGCGACGCGGCCGTGCTCCGTGGCACGGACAGCACGACCAGCGCGCCGCCCGCCGCAGGACCTTCCGCGGGATCCTCGGCCCAGCCGTCGGCCGGCCGCCGCGGCACCGCCGCCACCCGGGCCCCCTTCGCCACCACCCTGGCATCGGTTCCGGCGCCCCCGGCCGCGATCACATCGACGCGGTCGCCGGGGCGCAGCAGCCGGACGGTTGCCGCATCCGCGATCCGGACCGGTGCCGACACCAGCGGAACCGGCCGTCGCTTCCCTCCCGGCCCGGCACCTGCCGCGCCCCCGGCACCGCCCGGCGCCTCACCGCTGCCCAGTCCTGCGGCCGTCAGCGCCGCGGCCGTCAGCGCCAGCCCGGCCGCCATCGCGCGACGCTGCCGCCACATCGCACGCCGCAGCCGACGCCCCCCGCCCCCGCGCACCCGTAACGGCGCGAACGAGGGCACCCCGCAAGGCGCGGGCGCTGACACCGGCGGCCCCGGGACGGACGGGCGTACATGAGACGAGGAAGAGGTCGCAGAAGCGGGCGGGAACATGGCCAACACCACCAGTCGTGAGGAGCGCGGAGTCCGGACGAACGCCGACGCCCCTCACCCTCCGCCTTCCGCGAGATTCCCGCTGAGCCCTGTGGACAGCCCCCACGATGTGGACAACTCCGTCACCCGCCCGCCACCGGGGCACCCGCCTAAGGCAGTTCGAGCCCCGTCTCGATCCCGTCCAGCGCCTTCGCACAGGGACAGTGACGATCCCCCTCGGCGGGCAGCGCGGTCACCGCGTCGAAGAGCACCGCCCGCAGCCGGTCCACGTTGGCGGCGAACACCTTCAGCACCTCCTCGTGGGAGACGCCCTCGCCTGCCTCGGCACCCGCGTCCAGGTCCGTCACCAGCGTCATCGTCGTGTAGCAGAGCCCCAGTTCGCGGGCGAGCACGGCCTCCGGGTGCCCGGTCATCCCGACCACGGACCAGCCCATCGCCGCGTGCCAGCGCGATTCGGCCCGGGTCGAGAAGCGCGGCCCCTCGACGACGACGAGCGTGCCGCCGTCCACCGGCTCCCAACCCCTGCCGCGGGCCGACGCCAGCGCGACCTTGCGCCCCTCGGGGCAGTACGGGTCGGCGAAGCCCAGGTGCACCACGTTCGGCGCCACACCGTCCGCCCGGGTCTCTCCGTCGTAATACGTCTGCGTACGGGCCTTGGTGCGGTCCACCATCTGGTCCGGTACGAGCAGCGTTCCCGGTCCGTACTCCGGGCGCAGCCCACCGACCGCGCACGGGCCGAGCACCTGACGTACGCCGACGGACCGCAGCGCCCACAGGTTGGCGCGGTAGTTGATGCGGTGCGGCGGCACATGGTGGCCGCGTCCGTGGCGGGGGAGGAAGGCGACCCGGCGGCCGCCGATCTCGCCGAGGAAGAGGGAATCACTCGGCTGTCCGTACGGGGTGTCCACGCGAACCTCGGTGACGTCCTCCAGGAAGGAGTACAAGCCCGAGCCGCCGATGACACCGATCTCTGCGTTCACCATGCGATCACACTAGCGGGGCCGTAAATGCCCGGGGCCCCGCCGATCGGATCGGCAGGGCCCTCGGATGAAGTGTGAAGCTGCGTACCTCGGCTCAGGCGGCCGACGTACCGCTCGACGACGACGCGGAGGACGACGACGAGGAAGAGGAGGAAGCGGTGGACGACGACGCGGACGACTTCGAGTCCGACCCCGTCGAAGAAGACGAAGCGGAACCGGATGCCTTCGCGGACGAAGACGACGGCGTGCTGCTCGACGACGATCCGCGGCTGTCGTTCCGGTAGAAACCGGAACCCTTGAAGACAATGCCGACGGCCGAGAACACCTTCTTCAGGCGTCCTTCGCAGTTCGGGCACACGGTCAGAGCGTCATCGGTAAACTTCTGCACCGCCTCGAGGCCCTCGCCACATTCGGTGCACTGGTACTGATAGGTCGGCACTTGTCTTCCTCCTGGCACTCTCACTCGATGAGTGCTAACGATCCTCAATGGTAGCTGCTACGGGCCGCTGTTTGCAGTAACGTCTGTCACCTGCCTGAAGGGCAGCGGTCAAGGCTTGGCCGTCGCGAGGGCCGCTGGCCTGAGCGAAAAGCTGCCACATATGTAGCGCAGGAATCACACTCACGTATTCCGCTGAGCGAGCGCATGAATCGTCACTTTCCGGCCGCGACAGGGTCGCGGTGAACCGAGCCACGTGCAGCCATGATGGTCGCGCGGGCCGGTGTCAGCCGCGAACGCAGCGTCACCAGGGTCACGAGTGCCAGCGCGGTCCCCACCAGCGGCACCACGAAGCCGGTGCTCGCGCCGTGGGCGTCCGCGAGCCGTCCGGCGACCGTCACCGCAGCCGCCTGGCCGAGCGCGATCGAGCCCGTCAGCCAGGTGAACGCCTCGGTCCGCGAGGACGCCGGAACCAGCGTCTCGACCAGCGTGTATCCGCTGATCAGCGCGGGTGCGATGGAGAGCCCGACGAGCAGCCCGAGCCCGGCCAGCAGCGGCACGGAGTGCACCGCCCACAGCCCCGAAGCAGTCAGGGTCAGCGCCGCGTACCCGGCGATCAGCCTGCGCCGCGGTCCGCTCTTCCAGGCGATGGCGCCGCAGGCGATCCCGGCCAGCATGTTGCCGGCCGCGAAGATCCCGTACAGCAGGCCGTTCGCGCCGGGCCGGCCGATCTCCTCGGTGAACGCGGTCAGCGAGACCTGCATGCCGCCGAACACCGCGCCGATCCCGAGGAAGGCCACCGCGAGCACCCGTACGCCCGGCACGGACAGAGCGGAGACGCGTTGTTCGGAGGCGCCGGCCGCGGCGGCGCGGACCGCGGGCTGGGTGCGGTGCTGCGCCGCGAAGAACAGCCCGCCCACCAGCGTCAGCGCGGCTTCCGCGATCAGCCCGGCCGCCGGGTGCACACCAGTGCACAGCGCGGTGGCGAGGACCGGCCCGATGACGAAGGTGAACTCGTCCGTCACCGACTCGAAGGCGGCGGCGGTCGGCATCAGCGGCGAGGCCTTCCGGCCCGGTGCCGCGCCCAGCAGGGCGGCCCAGCGGGCCCGCACCATGGGCCCGATCTGGGGGACGGATGCACCCGTCGGCACGGCGGCCAGGAACAGCAGCCACAGCGGCGCGTCCGCCAGGGCGAGTGCGGTCAGTGCCGATACGGACGCGGCGTGCACGAGGACGCCCGGGATCAGTACGGCGCGCTGGCCGATGCGGTCGGCGAGCCTGCCGCTCTGGGGTGCGAACAGCGCCATGGAGACGCCGGTGACAGCGGCGACGGCACCCGCGCTGCCGTACGAACCGGTGGTGTGCTGCACCAGCAGGACGATGCCGATGGTCAGCATCGCGAAGGGCTGCCGTGCGGCGAAGCCCGGAAGGAAGAAGGTCCACGCACCGGGGGTGCGCAACAGTTGCCCGTAACCGGGGCGGTCGGAGACCGTGGACGCCACGGTCCATGCCTTTCTGCCGCCTGGTAGCGGTGCCCCCGCCGGTCCGCACCTTGTGGGTGCCGGTCCCGTACGGGGGCTGCCGAGAGCTGTCCTCTTCGCGCGGAACTGCGGTAGATGCCGGGCGCTCGCTGCAGAGGCGGAGGACGCCACGACCGCCATACGGTCGCGCCAGCTCTGCGTCAGGCAGAGTTGGTCGATCAGGTTTCCTTCATGCTACAGGCAGGAGCCTGCCTGCCTGCGATGGTGCGCAGACTCCTGGTCGTGCGCCTCGGGTGGTCAGTGATGGGCCCTCGCGCCGCTGCCGGTCCCTCTGCTGCGCCCGTCGGTCCCCAGCCAACTGGCCAGCTTGCCGCCCTCGCCGACTGCGCGCAGCCGCGACTCCGCCGCGTCGCGTACCGGATCGGTCGCGACGACCAGCAGTTCGTCCCCGTGCCGCAGCACCGTCGACGGCGCGGGGACGAAGCTCTTGCCTTCCCGTACGACCAGGGTGACTGCGGCGCCGGCGGGCAGTCGCAGTTCGGAGACCTCCACGCCGTGCATCTTCGACCTGGCGGGGATCGCCACCGACAGCAGATGACCGCGCAGCCGTTCCAGCGGCGCCGACTCGATGCCCAGGTCGGCGGCCTCGGACGGGTCCTCGGCGATCTTCAGGGCCTTCGCCAACCAGGGCAGCGTCGGTCCCTGGATCAGGGTGTATACGACGACGAGCACGAAGACGATGTTGAAGACCCGGGTGGAGCCTTCGATCCCGGACACCATCGGAATGGTCGCCAGGATGATGGGTACGGCGCCGCGCAGCCCCGCCCATGACATGAGGGCCTTCTCCTGCCAGGACATCCGGAACGGGATCAGGGAGATGAAGACCTCCATCGGGCGCGCCACCACGGTCAGCACCAGACCCACGACGACCGCGGGCCAGAAGTCGTCGAGCAGATCGTGCGGCGTGACAAGCAGACCGAGCACGACGAACATGCCGATCTGGGCCAGCCAGCCGAGTCCGTCGGCGAAGCCGCGGGTGGCCGGCCAGTGCGGCAGCTTGGCGTTGCCGAGGATCATCGCGGCCAGATAGACGGCGAGGAAGCCACTGCCATGGGCCATGGCGCCCGCCGCGTACGCGGCCACGGCGATCGCCATCACCGCGATCGGGTAGAGACCGGACGCGGGCAGGGCCACACGACGCAGTCCGAACGAGCCGAGCCAGCCGACGGTGATGCCGACGGCCGCGCCGATCGCGAGTTCCAGAGCTATCTCGCCGACCAGGACGTACCAGCTGTCGATCGGCCCCTTGGTCGAGAAGGCCACTACCAGGATCACCACGGGGGCGTCGTTGAAGCCGGACTCGGCCTCCAGTACGCCGGTCACGCGGGCCGGCAGCGGCACCTTGCGCAGCACGGAGAAGACGGCTGCGGCGTCCGTCGACGAGACGACCGCGCCGATGATCAGCGCCTGCCGCCAGTCCAGGCCGACCAGGTAGTGCGCCCCTGCCGCGGTGACGCCCACGCTCACCGCGACGCCGACGGTCGACAGCATCGCGGCGGCGGGCAGCGCCGGCTTGATCTCCTTCCACTTCGTACCGAGGCCGCCCTCGGCCAGGATCACGACAAGGGCCGCATAGCCGAACATTTGGGTCAGTTCGGCATTGCTGAACTTGACGTGGAAGATCCCGTCCTGCCCTATGGCGATCCCGATGCCGAGATACAGGAGCAGGCTGGGGAGCCCGCTGCGGGACGAGATGCGCACCGCCGCGACGGCGACGAGCAGCACGAGCGAGCAGACGAGCAGGAGTTCGTTGAGCGCGTGGACAGTCAGTGGCCGTTCCTTCCCTGCGTACACCTGCCGAATCGTCTTCCGGCGGCCGGTACTTCGTTACCTTACCTAATCTTTAACGTTTTCTTGACGGCTTCGAGCGTTCGTTTGATCGCTCCTCGATTCGATGCATCCCGATACCGCGTCGGAGCCGCTTCGGTGCTGCGCCTATGGTTGCTCCTGCACTCCCAGGACCACCCTGCCCCTCGAAGGACAGCGATGCCCGCCAACACAACCGCCTCTTCCGGCTCTTCCGGTTCCGCCGGTGGGAAGACCGGCAAGAAGAAGGGGCGACGCGCCCGCCTGATCGTGATCGTCCTGGTGCTGGCGCTTGTCGCGGGTATCGGCTACGGCGCGTTCTGGTCCGTGACCACCGTGCGGGCCTCGTACCCGCAGACGAACGGCTCCATCAAGATCGACGGCCTCGCCGGCAATGTCGACGTCAGGCGCGACAGCTACGGGATCCCGCAGCTCTACGCGGACTCCGACGCCGACCTGTTCCGCGCCCAGGGCTTCGTGCAGGCGCAGGACCGCTTCTGGGAGATGGACGTCCGCCGTCATATGACGGCCGGCCGGCTCTCCGAGATGTTCGGCTCCGGGCAGGTCGACACGGACGCCTTCCTGCGCACGCTGGGCTGGCGCAAGGTCGCGCAGGAGGAGTACGACACCGTCCTGTCCGCGGACACCAAGAAGAACCTCCAGGCGTACGCGGACGGCGTGAACGCCTACCTCAAGGGGCGCGACGGCAAGGACATCTCCGTCGAGTACGCCGCGCTCGGCCTCACCAACGACTACAAGCCGACCAAGTGGACCCCGGTCGACTCGGTCGCCTGGCTCAAGGCGATGGCCTGGGACCTGCGCGGCAACATGCAGGACGAGATCGACCGCTCGCTGATGACCAGCAGGCTCAGCAAGAAGCAGATCAAGGACCTGTACCCGGCGTACCCGTACGACAAGCACGACCCGATCGTCAGCGAGGGCGCGATCTCGCCGGTCACCGGCACGTTCGACCCGAAGTCGACGCCGACCTCCGGTATCGGCGCGAACACCGTGCAGGGTGCCACCGAGGGGGTGAACACCCAGCTCGCCTCGCTCTCCGACACCCTCGACCGGATCCCCGCGCTGCTCGGCCCGAACGGCAACGGCATCGGCTCCAACTCCTGGGTGGTCTCCGGCACATACACGACGACCGGCAAGCCGCTGCTCGCCAACGACCCGCACCTGGCGCCGCAGCTGCCCTCGCTCTGGTACCAGATGGGGCTGCACTGCCGGGAGATCAAGCCCACCTGTCAGTACGACACCGCCGGGTACACCTTCTCCGGCATGCCGGGCGTGATAATCGGTCACAACCAGGACATCGCCTGGGGGTTCACCAACCTCGGCGCCGACGTCACCGACCTCTTCCTGGAGAAGGTCTCCGGCGACGGCTACCAGTACGACGGCAAGGTGAAGCCGTTCGTCACCCGTGAGGAGACCATCAAGGTCGCGGGCGGCGCGAGCCGGCACATCACCGTGCGCGAGACCAACAACGGTCCGCTGGTCTCCGACCGCAGCAGCGAGCTGGAGAAGGTCGGCCAGAAGGCCCCCGTCGCCAACGCCGCGCCGGACCGCGCCGACGGTTACGCGGTCGCCCTGAAGTGGACCGCACTGGAACCCGGCCACTCCATGGACGCAGTCTTCGAGCTCAACCGCGCCAAGGACTTCACCACCTTCCGCGCGGCTGCCAAGCACTTCGAGGTGCCCTCGCAGAACCTCATCTACGCGGACAACAAGGGCAACATCGGGTACCAGGCCCCCGGCAAGATCCCGGTCCGCAAGAAGGGCGACGGCACGATGCCGAGCCCCGGCTGGACCTCGCAGTACGGCTGGGAGAAGGACCCGATCCCGTTCGACCGGCTGCCGTACGAGTACAACCCGAAGCGCGGCTACATCGTCACCGCCAACCAGGCCGTCATCGACGAGACATACCCCCACCTGCTCACCAAGGACTGGGGCTACGGCACCCGCAGTCAGCGGATCAACGACCTCATCGCGTCGAAGATCAAGGGCGGCGAGAAGATCTCGACCGAAGACATGCAGAAGATGCAGATGGACAACACCAGCGAGATCGCCGCGCGGCTGGTGCCCGAACTGATGAAGATCAAGGTCTCCGACACGAGCGTGCGCGAGGCGCAGAAGCTCCTGGAGGGCTGGGACTACACCCAGGAGCCCGACTCGGCGGCCGCCGCGTACTTCAACGCGGTCTGGCGCAACATCCTGAAGCTGGCCTTCGGCGACAAGCTGCCCAAGGAGATGCGGGTCAAGGGTGAATGCCTCACCGTGCTCCCGGCCGACAGCACGGGCCCGGTCGACGAGCAGGACAAGCCGGTACGCGAATGCGGTCAGCGCGACGCGGACTCGGCGCAGCCGGACGGCGGCGACCGCTGGTACCAGGTGGTCGCCAACCTCATGGACGACGAGAACAACGACTGGTGGAAGGCGCCGGAGAACCGCAGGGACAACGCGACCGAGAACCGTGACGAGCTCTTCGCCCGCGCCATGAAGGACGCCCGCTGGGAGCTGACCGCCAAGCTCGGCAAGGACATCTCCACCTGGAGCTGGGGCCGGCTGCACCAGCTGACCCTGAAGAACCAGACCCTCGGTACCGAAGGCCCCGATCTGCTCCAGCGGGCCCTCAACCGCGGCCCGTGGAACCTGGGCGGCGGCGAGGCCGCGGTCAACGCCAGCGGCTGGAACGCGGCGGGCGGCTACGAGGTCATCTGGGTCCCGTCGATGCGCATGGTCGTCAACGTGGGGGACTGGGACAAGTCCCGCTGGATCAACCTCACCGGTGCGTCCGGTCACGCGTTCAGCGCGCACTACACCGATCAGACCGACAAGTGGGCCAACGGAGATCTGCTCGACTGGTCCTTCGGGACGAACGCCGTGGCCAAGTCGACGAAGGACACGCTGACGCTCAAGCCGTCGTAGGGCGGCGGACCCGGCACCGCGGGGTCCGGGCCGACGGGCCCGGCGCGGTGCCGGCCGGGCTCACGGCCTCCCCCACTCCCTATCGCGGGGGAGGCCGTCACTCGGTGAAGCGCCGCGTTCCGGCCGGCGTCACCACGGCGTCCACGGGGTGGTCGTGCGGTTCCACGGGAACCGTCGCGACCACCTCGTTGTCATAGAGCAGGACGATCAGCGCGGGGTGCGCCCCCGCGGCCGCGAGCCGGGCCAGCACCCGGTCGTACGAACCGCCGCCCCGGCCGAGCCGCATCCCGCGTCCGTCCACCGCGAGGCCCGGCAGCAGGACCGCGTCCGCGTCGAGGACGGCGTCGGGTCCGAGCCGTGGACCGTCCGGCTCCAGCAGCCCGCGGCCCGCCGGGCGGAGGTGGCCGGCACCTTCGTAAGGCGCCCAGTCCAGATCGTTGTCCGGGAGGAGCACCGGCAGCAGTACCTGGACGCCCCGCGCGCGCAGCGCGTCCAGCAGCGCGCGGGTTCCCGGTTCACTCCCGACCGAGACATAGGCGGCGACGGTACGGGCCCCGGCCAGCTCGGTGAGACCGACTGCGCCCCGGGACAGAACCATCGCGGCATTTTCGACGTCTTCGCTGGTCAGGAGGGATCGCGAGGCGAGTAGTTGACGCCTGAGCGAGGCCTTTCCGGACATGTCGGTGTTCAACGCGCACCTGCAAATCTCTCGTATGTGCATATAGAAGTACAAAGTTAATCGGAGGCTCATCTGTCGCCCGCGCTCACCGGTTATGGTTGCGCGCATGACTCAGTTGCACCCCAGGATCAGCAAGGCTGTCATTCCGGCCGCGGGACTCGGTACCCGCTTCCTGCCGGCCACCAAAGCCACTCCCAAAGAGATGCTGCCTGTGGTCGACAAGCCCGCTATCCAGTACGTCGTCGAGGAGGCGGTGGCGGCCGGTCTCTCCGACGTACTCATGATCACGGGCCGCAACAAGCGTCCGCTCGAGGACCACTTCGACCGCAACTACGAGCTGGAGTCGGCGCTCACCCGGAAGGGAGACGCCGACCGGCTCCAGAAGGTCCAGGAGTCGAGCGACCTCGCCACCATGCACTACGTCCGCCAGGGCGACCCGCGCGGCCTCGGCCATGCCGTGCTGTGCGCCGCACCGCACGTCGGCGACCAGCCGTTCGCCGTTCTCCTCGGCGACGACCTGATCGATCCGCGGGACCCGCTGCTCGCCCGCATGGTCGAGATCCAGGAGCGCGAGGGCGGCAGCGTCGTCGCACTGATGGAGGTCGAGCCGGAGCAGATCCATCTGTACGGCTGCGCGGACGTCGACACCACCGTCGAGGGCGATGTCGTCAGGGTCACCGGCCTGGTCGAGAAGCCCGAAGCGGCCGATGCGCCCAGCAATCTCGCCATCATCGGGCGCTACGTCCTTGACCCCGCCGTCTTCGACATACTGCGCAAAACCGAGCCGGGTCGCGGGGGCGAGATCCAGCTCACCGACGCGCTGCAGCTGCTCGCCGCGGACGAGAAGATCGGCGGCCCGGTGCACGGTGTCGTCTTCAAGGGACGCCGCTATGACACCGGCGACCGGAGCGACTATCTGCGTGCCATTGTCAGACTCGCGTGCGAACGTGAAGACTTGGGACCGGAGTTCCGGACCTGGCTCCGCAGGTATGTCACCGAGGAGATGTAGCACGTTGAGCAGCACGATCTGGTCGGTGGACGAGCACCTGGAAGACATCCTCGGCGCCGTGCGGCCGCTTGAACCCATCGAGCTGCAACTGCCCGAGGCCCAGGGCTGTGTCCTCGTCGAGGACGTCATGGTGGGGATCGCCCTGCCGCCTTTCGACAACAGCTCGATGGACGGGTACGCGGTCCGGATCGCCGATGTCGAGGGCGCCAGCGAGGAGTTCCCCGCGGTGCTCACGGTCATCGGTGACATCGCGGCGGGCAGCGACGGGCTCTCCGGCGACCGGACCGTGGGGCCGGGCGAGGCCGTACGCATCATGACCGGCGCACCGCTGCCGGCCGGTGCCGAGGCCGTCGTCCCGGTCGAGTGGACCGACGGCGGTACGGGCGGCGGCCCCGCGAACACCATGCGCGCCCACAGTCACGCCCCGCAGGACGCGGGCGGCGAGGTCCGTGTCCACCGCCCGGTCGAGGCCCGCGCCCATGTCCGGGCCCGCGGCAGCGATGTGCAGCCCGGCGATCTGGCGCTGCGGGCCGGTTCGGTGATCGGGCCGCCGCAGATCGGGCTGCTCGCCGCGATCGGCCGCTCCACCGTGAAGGTGCGTCCGCGGCCGCGGGTCGTCGTCATCTCCACCGGCAGCGAACTCGTACAGCCCGGTGAGGAGCTGACCCGTGGCCGGATCTACGACTCGAACAGCTTCGCGCTGACCGCCGCCGCGCGCGACGCCGGAGCGATCGCCTACCGGGTCGGAGCCGTAACGGACGACGCCGATTCGCTCCGCGCCACGATCGAGGACCAACTGATCCGCGCGGACATCGTCGTCACCACGGGCGGGGTCAGTGTCGGTGCGTACGACGTGGTCAAGGAAGCACTGTCCTCCGTCGGCGACGAGGACGAGCCGGGCAGCGGCATCGACTTCCGCAAGCTCGCCATGCAGCCCGGAAAGCCGCAGGGCTTCGGTTCGATCGGACCGGAACACACACCGCTACTGGCGCTGCCGGGCAATCCCGTCTCCGCGTACGTGTCGTTCGAGCTGTTCGTGCGGCCCGCGATCCGCAGGCTGATGGGCCTGGAAGAGGTGACCCGCCCGACCGTCCGGGCCACGCTGAACACCGACAAAGCGCTCTCCTCGCCGCCCGGCAGGCGCCAGTTCCTGCGCGGCACGTACGACGCGGAGGCGGGCGCCGTCACCCCCGTCGGCGGCTCCGGATCGCATCTGATCGCGGCCCTCGCCCAGGCGGACGCGCTGATCGTGCTGCCCGAGGACGTCACCTCCGCGGAGCCCGGCACGGTCACCGAGGTGATCCTCCTCCGCTGAACGCCGGCCGGTGGCGGTACGGTGTCTGCCGCTGTGCCTTACCGGGGACACCCCTCGGGCCCCCGGCCGCACCCCGGTGCAGGCCGAGTGGGGAACCGGCGCCCTACCGCTAGGCGGAGTTCAGTGAGTACGCAGAACAGGCTGACGCATCTCGACGAGGCGGGCGCGGCCCGGATGGTCGACGTGTCCGAGAAGGACGTCACCGCGCGCGTCGCCCGCGCCAGCGGCCGGGTCCTCGTCTCGCCGCGCGTCGTCGAACTGCTCCGTGGGGAGGGAGTCCCCAAGGGCGACGCCCTTGCCACCGCCCGCATCGCCGGGATCATGGGTGCCAAGCGCACCCCGGAGCTGATTCCGCTCTGCCATCCGCTCGCCGTCTCCGGTGTGAAGGTCGATCTGAGCGTCGCCGACGACGCGGTGGAGATCACCGCCACGGTGAAGACGACGGACCGCACGGGCGTGGAGATGGAGGCGCTGACCGCCGTCTCGGTCGCCGCGCTCACCGTGATCGACATGGTCAAGGCGGTCGACAAGAGCGCGGTCATCACGGATGTCCGGGTCGAGGCGAAGTCCGGCGGCAAGTCCGGCGACTACCGGCGCCCGGCGCCGGAGGGACCGGTCGCATGACGGCGCCCACCGGAGCGGCGCCGCCCGCCCCGTACACCGCCCTTGTCGTCACGGCGTCGAACCGTGCGTCGGCCGGTGTCTACGCCGACCGGGGCGGTCCACTGATCGTCGAGGCGCTCACCGCGCTCGGCTTCGCCGTCGACGGGCCGCAGGTCGTCCCCGACGGCGACCCCGTCGAACAGGCCCTGCGGGCCGGGGTGGCCGCCGGGTACGACGCCATCGTCACCACCGGCGGTACGGGCATCTCACCGACCGACCGCACCCCGGACGCCACCCGCCGCGTCCTTGACCACGAGATCCCCGGCATCCCGGAGGCGATCCGCGCCGAGGGCCGTGAGAAGGTCCCCACGGCCGCGCTCTCCCGTGGTCTCGCGGGTGTGGCGGGCGGCACCCTCATCGTGAACCTGCCCGGCTCCACCGGCGGGGTACGGGACGGGCTTGCCGTCCTCGAACGTCTTCTGGTGCACGCCGTCGACCAGCTCCGCGGCGGCGACCACCTCCGACCCGGGAGCCCGAGCTGAACGTCCCGACCTGGCCGGTGATCCTGACGGACGGCGCCATCACCCTCCGGCCGATGAAGCTGCGGGACCAGCGCGTGTGGCGCGAGGTCAACCGGCGCAACCGCGACTGGCTGCGCCCCTGGGAGGCGACCGTTCCACCGCCCGCACCGGGCGGCCCGGTCGCCCGGCGTCCCACGTACCGTCAGATGATCCGCCATCTGCGTTCCGAGGCCAACGCGGGCCGGATGCTGCCCTTCGCCATCGAGTACGAGGGGCGCCTGGTCGGGCAGTTGACGGTTGCCGGAATCACCTGGGGGTCGATGTGCTCGGGACACGTCGGCTACTGGGTGGACCGGGACGTGGCGGGCCGCGGTGTGATGCCGACCGCGGTCGCGCTCGCTGTCGACCACTGTTTCCGGACGGTCGGACTGCACCGCATCGAGGTGTGCATTCGGCCGGAGAACGGGCCCAGCCGGAGGGTCGTGGAGAAACTCGGATTCCGCGAGGAAGGGCTGCGTCCGCGCTATCTCCACATCGACGGCGCCTGGCGGGATCATCTGATCTTCGCGCTCACGGCGGAGGAGGTGCCCGACGGACTGCTCCGACGCTGGCACCAGGCACGACCGGAACGCCACGCGAAATAAAATAAGTGTTCGAAATTAATCGATGTGCGGCCGCTGATGAACCCGCAAACGCCGACTTCCGGTCTGAACAATCACAAAAAAAGTCCGCGATATCAGCCGGATCGTGCGACACACCGGGCCAATTGGCGGATGCCTCCGTGCAAACCCCTCTACGGTGTGAGACGTGAGCAGCAGCGGCCTCATCTACGCAGTCATCGTCGGGGCCTGGGCCGCCTACTTGGTGCCGATGTGGCTCCGCAGGCAGGACGAGCTCAATGAAGCCCGTCCGACGGAACGCTTCAGCACCGCCATCCGGCTGCTGTCCGGACGGGCGGCCATGGAGCGCCGGTACGCCAAGGAGCTGCGGGAACGCACCGCCGAGGAGGCGGACCCCGACGCCGACCCGGACGTGGACACGGACCGAATGGATTCCGTGGACGTCCGGGCCTTTGCCGCGCCTCCGGCGCACACCGAAGCCCGGTTGCACGACCCGGCGCGCGCACCGGAGCCGCAGGCCCAGGGCAGACCCGTACACGCGCCCGTGCCCGGACGGCGCGCACGACCCGGCGGGACCGACGCCGAGCGTGTCCGGCG
Source organism: Streptomyces sp. NPDC048411 (assembly GCF_040704695.1). Classification (NCBI taxonomy): domain Bacteria; kingdom Bacillati; phylum Actinomycetota; class Actinomycetes; order Kitasatosporales; family Streptomycetaceae; genus Streptomyces; species Streptomyces sp. NPDC048411. Next base: position 60,318 of record NZ_JBEZKL010000023.1, on the reverse strand, counting down.
CGCCCAGCGCTCCCAGGTCCTCGCGCGCCGACGGCGCACCACCTCGGTCCTCTTCCTCGCCTTCACCCTCGGCGCGGTCGTCGCGGCCGTCGGCGGTCTCCGCTTCCTGTGGGCGCCCGCGGTGCCGGCCGTGCTGCTGAGCATGTACATCGTGCATCTGCGCGCCCAGGAACGGCGCCGGTTCGTCTTCACCATGGACCGGCGCAGGGCGGAGGTCGCGGCGCAGCGTCTGCGCGAGAACCGTCCCCGCAGGCACCAGCCCGCGACGACGGCCCCCGCCGAGTCCGACGAGGAGCCCGAAGCGCGCCACCCGGAGCCCGAGCCCGCCCCCGCGGTCTCTCCGCAAGAGGCGGGCCGCCGCGCTCTGGTCGAGCAGACGGACCACGCGGAATGGGTCGACCAGCAGCGTGAACGCGGCCGGGTCCAGGGCGACAGCTGGGAGCCGGTCCCGGTCCCGCTGCCGACGTACGTCACCGCACCGGTCGCCTCGCGCGCCACGGGCGGCGTCGAGGTCGGCAACCCGGAGACCTGGAGCGCGGCCCGCTCCAGCACGGCCGAGCCGACCCAGACGGGTGCCGCGCCCCCCGCCGCACCCCCGGTCGAACCGGCGCCACGCCAGCGCACCGGCTCGTCCCGTCGCTCCCGCGACCACGGTCGGACGCCACTCTTCGACCAGTACGAGGACGGCGACCGGCCCCGCGCCGCCAACGAGTGAGACCCGGTCCGACACCGACCCGGCTGACCAGCAAGGGAACGGATTTCCAAGCACCCCTGTGAGGGTGCTAGAGTTTCACTCGTTGCAAGGGCCTGTGGCGCAGTCTGGTAGCGCACCTCGTTCGCATCGAGGGGGTCTGGGGTTCAAATCCCCACAGGTCCACCGCACGACGAAGTCCCGTCCGATCGAAAGATCGGGCGGGACTTCGTCGTTTCCAAGACGGCTTGATCCCCAGGGCAGTTCGGAAGCGCTGTTGGTCAGCAGTCCGGAAGGGGCCACCGACTACATCCACGCGGATGTGCGGAAGCCGGAGCTGATCCTCGATCACGCCCGTCGGCTGCTGGACTTCCGCAGGCCCGCCGCCCTGTCGCTGATCGCGCTGATGCACTTCCTGCCCGACGACCAGGACCCGTACGGCATCACCGCACCCTCGTCGACGCCCTGCCAGCGGGGAGCTATCTGGTGCTGACGCACGGCACGGCCGACCAGCACCCGGAACTCCGTGCCGAGACCGAGTCCGGGAGGAGCCGGCGCCGGAGAACGAACGCAGCGGGTTCTATGCGGGTGTTGCCCGTGTGCGGTGAGGGAACGCACACGCCGGTCGCGGGCGGGGAGGCCCTGTACCGGCTGATCCCACACTCCGCAGTCGTGGTCGTCGACCGTGCCGCGCATCTGCCGAACCTGGAGCAGCCGGAGCGGATCAACGCCGCGATGCTCGGGTTCCTCGGAGGGCTCCAGCCAGTGTCGTGACCGGCAAAGCTTGCCAGGAGCAGCACTGGATCAGGACAGGGCCCGGATCACGACTCCTGGAGCGGTTTGGCGAAGCAGCGGCTGCTGTCGTACGTGCGGTAGTAGCCGAACTTCTCGCAGAGGGCGTAGCCGCTGGAGGTGTACAGCGCGATTGCCTCCGGCTGCTGGTCGCCGGTCTCCAGCACCATCCGGGTGCGGCCCGCCGCCCGTGCGTCCGCTTCGAGAGCGGCGAGGATGCGGCGGGCCAGGCCCTGTCCGCGGCTCTCCCGGATCACGAACATCCGCTTGAGCTCGGCGTCGCCGTCCAGGTAGCCCTCCTCGTTCCGGTCCTGCGCACGCCAGCCGCCGGTGGCGACCGGTGCGCCCGACTCGTCGTAGGCGAGGAGGTAGAGGCCGCGCGGAGGCCGGAACATGGACGGGGCGAGTGGTGTGACATCGCCCTCGTCCCCGTAGCGCTCCGCGTATTCGAGCTGCACCTGGTCGTTGAGTTTGACGGCGTCGGGGTGGTCGAACGACCGAGGCTGGATACGCATGTGGGAAATGGTACAGATATGCGATCGGTGGTTGTCGGTATTGTGCCCTGATGCTCACCGTGACCACCGTGAATGTGAATGGGCTCCGCGCCGCCGCGAAGAAGGGCTTCGTCGAGTGGCTCGCGGGGACCGAAGCCGATGTGATCTGCCTGCAGGAGGTGCGTGCCGAGCCGCACCAGCTCGCCGACGAGGTGCGCGAGCCCGACGGCTGGCACACCGTCCACGCACCGGCGGCCGCCAAGGGACGGGCCGGGGTTTCCCTCTACACGCGCCGGGCGCCGGAGCGGGTGCAGATCGGGTTCGGCGGGTTCGGGGACGCCGGGAGCGAGGAGTTCGACGACAGCGGCCGGTACGTCGAGGTCGACCTGCCCGGTGTGACGGTGGCGAGCCTGTACCTGCCCTCCGGTGAGGTCGGCACGGAGCGGCAGGATGAGAAGGAGCGCTTCATGGGTGCCTTCCTGTCGTACCTCAAGGGACTCAGGGCGCGGGCCGCGGCCGACGGTCGCGAGGTGCTGGTGTGCGGCGACTGGAACATCGCCCACCAGGAGGTCGACCTGAAGAACTGGAAAGGCAACAAGAAGAACTCCGGCTTCCTGCCGGAGGAGCGGGAGTGGCTGACCCGGGTCTTCGACGAGGCCGCATACGTCGATGTGGTGCGGGCGCTCCACCCCGACGAGGAAGGGCCGTACTCCTGGTGGTCCTACCGGGGGCGGGCCTTCGACAACGACACGGGCTGGCGCATCGACTACCAGGTGGCGACGCCCGGTCTCGCCGGGCGTGCGGTGAAGGCATGGGTCGAGCGGGCCGCCACGCATGGCGAGCGGTGGAGCGACCACGCGCCGGTGACGGCCGTCTTCAACCTGTAACGGCCTCCCCCGCGATAAGGGGTGGATCAGCGGAGTCGCAGGGCGTCGGGAGCCCACTCCCTGTCGCGGGGGAGGCCGTAAGGGTGCGGCGGTAGCTGCTGCCGTCCTTGGGGCGGGTCAGCAGGCCCGCCACCACCAGGTAGCGGCGCAGCGCCGAGTAGTCGTCGTGCACCGTCAGCAGTGCCTCGTTGACCTCGCGCTCGCTGTACGTGCGGTCCGGCTCGAACAGCGTCCGGGTGAGGTGGACGAGCAGCTGTTCGCGGCGGGCCGGCTTGCGGGGGATCGCGGTCAGCCGACCGCGGGAGAACAGGGCGGCGACCCCGTGTGAACTGCTTCGATCGTTGTCGGGCATGGGCGGAAGCCTGGCGCACGGGACGGGTGCGGGCAACGCGATTTCGGGCGACGGCTCCGAGGGCTACGTCTGCGGCGTCTTCGGCTCCGAGGGCTTCGGCCGGGTGTCGTCGTCGCGGCGCAGCCTGCGGTCGAAGGCCATCGAGAGTTCCGCGTCCACCACCGCGCGGGCGAGCGGGCGGAGTTGGGCCGGTTCGGCCTCGGTGGAGTGGGCCCGCATCACCCCGACGAAGAGTTCGGCGAGGGCGTCCGCGTGTTCCCGGACCCGGCGGCCCGCCGTGAGCACCGTGGAGAGCGGCACGCCCTCGCGTACCAGCTCCGCCGACGCCTCCAGGAGACGTCGGCTGATGTGGACGATCTGGTCGCCGTCGGTGGCGAGATAGCCCAGGTCCAGGGCGGCGGCGAGGTTCTCCGGGGTGACCTCGCCCTCGAAGTGGTCCGCGAGCTGTTCGGGCGTGAGGCGGACCGGGGTCTCCTCGGTCGGCTCGCCCAGCCCCAGCACCTCGGCGACATCGCGGCCGCTCTCGAAGGTGCGGGCCAGATCGGCGATGCCGGTGAGGGTGTGGCCGCGCTCCAGCAGCCCGGCGATGGTCCGCAGCCGGGCCAGGTGGTGGTCGTCGTACCAGGCGATGCGCCCCTCCCGGCGCGGTGGCGCGATCAGACCGCGCTCCCGGTAGAAGCGCAGGGTCCGCACGGGGATGCCGGCCTCCTTGGCCAGCTCCTCCATGCGGTATTCGCGGTGTTCGCGTCCTTCAGCCACCACCGCACCCTATGTTGTACCGCTGGTAACTTTCCCTGGCCGGACCCCTACCCATCGGTACGGGGCTCCTCTACTCTCCCAACGATGCCAGCGATTGCTGGCGGAGTCGTGTGACGTACCGCGGGAGGCGCCGGCATGGCCCAGCACGAGCATGTACGAGTGGCGGTGATCGGATCCGGATTCGGGGGCCTGGGGGCCGCGGTCCGGCTGCGCCGCGAAGGCATCACCGACTTCGTCGTCCTGGAGCGGGCCGAATCCGTCGGTGGCACCTGGCGCGACAACAGCTACCCCGGCTGCGCCTGCGACGTACCGTCCCACCTCTACTCGTTCTCGTTCGCCCCCAACCCGGACTGGCCGCGCACCTTCTCCGGACAGGAGCACATCCGCGCCTACCTGGAACGTGTCGCCGACACCTTCGGGCTACGCCCGCACATCAGGCTGGGCCATGAAGTGACCATGATGCGGTGGGACAACGACGAGCTGAACTGGGTGATCGAGTCCGCGAACGGGACGACGATCGTCGCCGATGTCGTCGTCTCCGCGACCGGCCCGCTCTCCGACCCGAAGATGCCGGACATACCCGGTCTCGCCGGCTTCCCCGGCAAGGTCTTCCACTCGGCCCGCTGGGACCACGACTACGACCTGACCGGCAAGCGCGTCGCCATGATCGGCACCGGCGCCTCCGCGATCCAGATCGTGCCGGCGATCCAGCCGAAGGCCGGCAGGCTGACCCTGTTCCAGCGCACCCCGCCGTGGGTCATGCCGCGCATGGACCGGAACATCAGTGGCGCCGAGCGGTGGCTGCACCGCGCGCTTCCGTTCACCGGCACCGCGCGCCGTGGACTGCTGTGGGGCATAAGGGAGTTGCAGGTCGGCGCCTTCACCAAACACCCCGACGAGCTCGGCCTGGTGGAGAGGATGGCCACGTCCAACATCGCACGGGCCATCAAGGATCCGGGGCTGCGGGCCAAGCTGACGCCCTCGTACCGCATCGGCTGCAAGCGGATTCTGCTCTCCAGCACGTACTACCCGGCGCTCGCCCAGCCCAATGTGGATGTGGTCGCCTCCGGGCTGACCGAGGTGCGCGGCAGGGCCGTCGTCGCCGCCGACGGCACGGAGGCCGAGGTCGACGCGATCATCTTCGGCACCGGCTTCCATGTGACGGACATGCCGATCGCCGACCGGGTCGTCGGCGCGGAAGGCATCACGCTCGCCGAGTCCTGGAAGGACGGCATGCAGTCGCTGCGGGGCGCGACCGCGGCGGGCTTCCCCAACTGGATGACGATCATCGGCCCCAACACGGGACTCGGGAACTCCTCCATGATCCTGATGATCGAGTCCCAGCTGAACTACATGGCGGACTATCTGCGCCAGCTGAACGTCCTGGGCGGGCGGGCCGCGCTCGGTGCGCGGACGTCGGCGGTCGGGGCGTGGAACCGGCGGGTCCAGGAGCGGATGAAGCGGACCGTGTGGAACACCGGTGGCTGCACGAGTTGGTATCTGGACGCAGGCGGGCGCAACACCACGGTCTGGCCCGGAACGACAGGTGAGTTCCGCCGGGAGACGCGGACGGTGGACCTCGGGGAGTACGAGGTCATCCGGCCCCGGTCGGCCGATGCCGCCGAGACCGCCGTCGACGGGAAGGCCGTCGCCGAGGAGGCCGCGCGATGAGCCGGCCGCTGCGGAGCGAGGACGCCCCGTTGGCGCCCGCGCGCGAACTGACCGCCGTCTCCGCCGACGGCTCCCGCATCCACGTCGAGCTGCACGGGCCGGACGGCGCCCCCGCGGTCGTGCTCGCGCACGGCTGGACCTGCAACACCCATTTCTGGGCCGAGCAGATCCGGGACCTGGCGGTCGACCACCGGGTCGTCGCCTACGACCAGCGCGGCCACGGCCGCACGCCCGCCGTCCGCCCGGAGGGGTACAGCACCGGCGCGCTCGCCGACGACCTCGAAGCGGTGCTGGCCGCCGCACTGGCCCCCGGCGAGCAGGCGGTGCTCGCCGGGCACTCCATGGGCGGCATGACGCTGATGGCTGCCTCGCGGCGGGCCGGGCTGCGCGAGCACGCGGCAGCCGTACTGCTCTGCAGCACCGGCAGTTCGCGGCTGATCGCCGAGTCGCGCGTCGTACCGATGCGGGCCGGTGCGGTCCGCACCCGGATGACCCGCGCGATCCTCGGGTCGCGGGCTCCGCTCGGGCCGGTCACACCCGTCTCGAAGCGCATCCTCAAGTACGCGACGATGGGCGCCGGTTCGGCCCCGGAGCGGGTCGAGTCCTGTGCCCGGATCGTGCACGCCTGCCCGCGGGCGGTCCGGGTCTCCTGGGGGCATGTGCTCGCGGAGCTCGATCTCGACGCGGGCGTAAGGGAGTTGAGGGTGCCGACCGCCGTGATCGCGGGTACGGACGACCGGCTGACGCCGCCCGTCCACGCGCACGCCCTCGCGGCGGCGCTGCCCGAATGCCTGGGGCTCACCGAGTTGGTGGGGATGGGCCACATGACACCGGTGGAGGCGCCGGAGGCGGTCACCGCGAGAATCCGGGAACTGGTCGCCGGGTATGTCACCGCTGCCACCGGGACGGTCAGTGGCACTGTTGAGGAGGAGGTCGCATGAGCGGCAGGCGCAGTCTCGAAGGACAGGTCGTGGTCGTCACCGGCGCGGCGCGCGGCGTGGGCGAACTGCTGGCCCGCAAGCTCTCGGCGCGCGGCGCGAAGCTGGCGCTGGTCGGCCTGGAGCCGGACGAGCTGAAAAAGGTCTCCGAGCGGCTGCACGCGGAGAGCGACCACTGGTACGCGGACGTCACCGACCATGTGGCGATGGCACGGGTCGCGCAGGAGGTGAAGGAGCGCTTCGGCAAGGTCGACGTGGTCGTCGCCAATGCCGGGGTCGCCTCGGGCGGGCCGTTGGCCGACTCCGACCCGCAGGCGTGGCGGCGGGTCATCGAGGTCAATCTGATCGGCGGCGCGGTGACAGGGCGGGCGTTCCTGCCCGTACTGATGGAGAGCCGCGGCTACTTCCTGCAGATCGCGTCGCTCGCCGCGATCACTCCGGCGCCGATGATGACCGCGTACTGCGCGTCGAAGTCGGGCGTGGAGGCGTTCGCACACAGTCTGCGGGCGGAGGTCGGATACCGGGGCGTGAAGGTCGGTGTCGGCTACCTGTCCTGGACGGACACCGACATGGTGCGAGGTGCCGACGAGGACGACGTCATGCGGGAGTTGCGGCAGCGGCTGCCGTGGCCGGCGAACCGCACGTATCCGCTGGGCCCGGCGGTCGACCGGATCGTGGCCGGCATCGAGCGGCGTTCGGCGCACGTGTACGCGCAGTGGTGGCTGCGCGGCATGCAATCGGTGCGGGGATACCTGCCGGCGGTCATCGGGGTGGTCGGACAGCGCGAGATGAAGCGGTTCGGCTCGCGGCTCGAGGGCGTGAGCAAGGGGCTTGTGGGCGCTGGAGGTGCGGCAGACGAGGTCGCGCGGGGTGCGAGCACGCAGCGTAAGTGATCGAAATGCGTGGGATGTCCTGCCGTGTAAGTCTGGTCGAGGCCCCAACGGGGTCACCCCCCAACGCATCCCGAGCACCCCACTAGGAGTGAACAGCATGGGTATCGCAGACCAGTTCAAGGACAAGGCGCAGGAGCTCGCCGAGCAGGCGAAGAAGAACACGGGCGAGAAGAAGGGCGAGCCGCGCGGGCGGACGTCCGCTGCGTCGGAACGGGCGCGTGACAAGGCCCGGGACGCGGCGCAGGGGGCGCGCGACCGGTACGACGACGAGTCCTGACTCGTCGGTGCGAGGGGCGCGTTCGGGAGACCGGACGCGCCTTTCGCGTGCGTGGGCCTGTTTCCCCACCCCACCCCTTCCCGAAACCGGGGGCACGCCCCCGGACCTCCTTTTTGTCCTCAATCGCCGGACAGGCTTGATGTGTTCGTCGGACGGGATTGATGTGGTGCCTATCGTGGCGGCAGCGGTGGCCGTGCGCGGTTCGGGGCGTCCTCGTAGGTCGGTGGGGTCGACGCCGGGTGGGACTTCAGGAGTTCGAGCGCGATGTGCACCGCGTCGTCCAGCACCGCGTGCCGGCCCTCCGCCCAGTCCAGCGGAGTGCGCAGCGCCTCCAGGTCCGGTTCGACACCGTGGTTCTCGATCGACCATCCGTACGCGTCGAACCACGCCGCGTTCATCGGCACCGTGATCACCGTGCCGTCGCCCAACCGGTGCCGGCCCGTCATGCCGACGACCCCGCCCCAGGTCCGCTGGCCCACCACCGGGCCCAGTTCCAGCAGGCGGAACACGGCGGTGATCATGTCGCCGTCGGAGGAGGTCGCCTCGTCGGCGAGAGCCACCACCGGGCCGCGGGGGGCGTTGGAGGCGTACGAGACCGGCTGGGCGTCGCGGGTCAGGTCCCAGCCGAGGATCGTGCGGGTCAGTTTCTCGACGACCAGCTCGCTGATGTGGCCGCCCGCGTTGCCGCGTACGTCGACGATCAGGGCGGGGCGGGAGACCTCCATCCGCAGGTCCCGGTTGAACTGGGCCCAGCCGGAGCCGCCCATGTCGGGGATGTGCAGGTAGCCGCACTTGCCGGCACTCAGCTCCCGTACGACTTCGCGGCGTTTGGCCACCCAGTCCTGGTAGCGGAGCGGGCGCTCGTCGATCAGGGGGACGACGGCGACGCGGCGGGAGGGGCCTTCGCCCTCGGGCGGGCAGAAGGTGAGTTCGACGGTTGTCCCGCCCGCCTGGGAGAGGAGGGGGTAGGGGCCCGCGACCGGATCCACCGGGCGGCCGTCCACGTGGGTGAGGATCGCGCCGTCCCGGATGCCTGTGCCGGCGAGCGGTGAACGCGCCTTGGAGTCCGAGGAGTCGCCCGGCAGGATCCGCCGGACCAGCCACTTGCCGTCCCGGCACACCAGGTTCGCGCCGAGCAGTCCGATCGCCCGCTGGTAGTGCGGTGGGCCCTCGTTGCGGCGGGCGGGTCCCACGTACGCGTGCGAGGTGCCCAGTTCGCCGAGGACTTCGCGCAGCAGGTCCGCGAACTCGTCGGGGGTCGCGACCCGTTCGACCAGCGGACGGTACTGGTCGAGCACGCCCGGCCAGTCGATGCCGCACATGTCGGGTTCCCAGAAGTAGGAGCGGATGATGCGGCCCGCTTCCCCGTACGCCTGCCGCCATTCCGCCGCCGGGTCGACATCGTGCAGGATCCGCCGCAGGTCGAGGTAGACCGTCGAGTCGCTGTCGCCGGCCTCGGTGGCCGGTACGGCGCGCAGTTCTCCGTCGTCCATGACGACCAGCCGGGTCGCGTCGCCGCTGACGGCGAACCAGTCGAGATGGCCGACGAGTTCGGTCTTCCTGGCCTTCGTGATGTTGAAGTGTTCGAGCGTGGGACGGCCCGACATGTCGGCCGGGTTGGCGAACGTCTCGCCGAGCGCGCCCGAGATCGGCCAGCGCAGCCAGACGAGCCCGCCGCCGCTGACCGGATGCAGCGCCGAGTATTTCGACGCGGTGACCGGGAACGGCGTCACCCGGTTCTCCAGCCCCTCGAACTCGACCGTGACCGTGGCCCCTTCGGCCGGAGTCGCTTCCGGAGTCTCGCCCGGGTCGAGGCCGCCCGCTGCCGGGCGCCCCTCCGGTGAGAGAGCGAAGGGGGACGGGGTGGCGGAGGAGAGCGGCACCAGGTACGGGCGGCAGCCGAGCGGGAAGGAGAGGTCGCCGGTGTGGACGTCGTACACCGGGTCGAAGCCGCGCCAGGAGAGGAACGCGAGATACCGGCCGTCGCCGGTGAACACCGGGTTCTGGTCCTCGAAGCGGCCGTTGGTGACATCGACGATCACCGGGGCACCCGGTCCCATGATCCGGGCCAGTTTGATCTGCCGCAGCGAGCGGCCGATCCCGGGATGCGACCAGGTCAGCCAGGCGCCGTCCGGTGAGAACGCCAGATCGCGGACCGGTCCGTTGATGGAGCGGATCAGCTCGGTCGGTTCGCCGGTGGACTCCTCGGCCGTGTCGAGGAGCAGTAGCCGGCCGTCGTGCGTGGCGATCGCGAGCCGTTCGCCCTCAGGGTCGGCGATCAGTTCGTGGACCCGGCCGACCTGCCCGGAGGCCAGCCGGCGCGGTGCCCGGTCACCGCTGGCGCGCGGCAGGTACGCGATCTCGATGGCGTCCTCGCCGTCCGCGTCCGTCACGTAGGCGACCTGGCCCATGCTGCCGAGCATCTCGGGCAGCCGGACCCGGACCCCGGGGGTGTCGGCGATCGTGCGGGCGGGCCCGTCGCGGTGGGTCAGCCAGTACAGACTGCCGCGGACCGAGACGGCGCTCGCCCGGCCCGTCTCGTCCACGGACAGCGAGTCGACATTGGTGGCGGCGGGCACCTGGTACGTACGCCGCCCGGCCCGCGGCCCGCCGAGCCGCACCTGCAGCTTCCGCGGCGCCGCGTCCGGTGATTCGAGGTCGTCGACCAGCCACAGCTCGCCCGCGCACTGGTAGACCACCCGGCTTCCGTCGCTGGACGCGTGCCGGGCGTAGAAGGCATCGTGGTCGGTGTGGCGGCGCAGGTCGGAGCCGTCGTGCAGGCAGGAGTACAGGTTGCCGACACCCTCGTGGTCGGAGAGGAACGCGATCCGTCCGGCGACGAACATCGGCGAGTCCAGATGGCCGCCGATATCGGGCAGCAGTCGCTTGCCGTGCAGCCACAGCCGCCCCATCGCCCCGCCCCGGTACCGCTTCCAGGCGGCCGGTTCGTGCGGGGGTGTGCCGGTGAGCAGCAGCGTGCGCCGTTCGCCCTCGATGTCCGCGACCGCGATGTCGGAGACCGGACCCCACGGGAGCTTGCCGCCGGGGGAGCCGTCCGTGGGAAGGCTGTAGGCCCAGGAGAAGTACGAGAACGGTTGTGCGTGCGAGGACACGGCGAGGATGTGCGACGTCTCGTCCGGATCGGGGGTCCAGCCGCAGACCCGGGCGTCGGTCGACCCCCAGTAGGTGAGCCGGCGGGCCGGTCCGCCCTCGACCGGGGCGAGATGGATCTCGGGATCCAGGGTGCGCCAGGTCGTGTATGCGATACGGGTCCCGTCGGGCGAGAAGCGCGGGTGACTGACCCGCGTCCGGTCGACGGTCACCCGCCACGCCCGGCCGGGCTGCTGCCCCTCGGGGGCGAGCGGAGAGACCCAGAGGTCGTCCTCGGCCGCGAAGCAGAGCAGGTCCTTGTGAAGGTGCGGAAAACGGAGATACGCGACGTCGTCACTCACCCCCCAATGCTTTCCGCGTGAGCGGGACGCGGCAACTCGTGGTGCGGAAGACGTTGTGGTGCAACACACAAGCGAAACGATGCAGTTTCGTTCAGTGGCGGGGTACCTTCGAGGTGTACGAAACAGTTTCGTTTTGCTGACATACCAGTGACAGGACAGGAGGTCGGCCCATGGCACGCACCCGTCTCACGCCCGAGCGCGAGAGCGAGCTCTACGCCGCAGTCCTCGACCTGCTGAGCGAGGGCGGCTACGACGCCCTGACCATGGATGCCATCGCTGCCCGTACCCGCTCCAGCAAGGCCACCCTCTACCGCCAGTGGGGGAGCAAGCCGGAGCTGGTCGTCAAGGCGCTGCGCCACAACAAGCCGGGCGACCTTTCCGAGATCGACACCGGTTCGCTGCGCGGAGATTTCCATGCCGCGCTGGCCCGGACCGACGACTGCAAGATGCAGAAGAACTCCGCGCTGATGCGGGGCCTGATGCAAGCCGTCCACGACAGTCCCGATCTGTACCAGGCGCTGCGTGAACAGCTCATCGAGCCGGAGATATCCAGCCTCGATGTGCTGCTCCGCCGAGCCGTGGACCGGGGTGAACTGCGTCCGGACAACCCGGCGCTGAAATATGTACCGCACATGCTGGTCGGTGCTTTCACCGCTCGGCAGCTGGTCGAGGACCGCCCCATCGACCATGCGTTTCTCACCGACTACGTCGACTCCGTGATCCTCCCCGCTCTCGGCGTCTGACCCCGTCCCTTCCGTACGGCCCTCTCCCCAAGCCTCACCTGACACGCCGCTCTCGTCGTCGGGCTGGTTCCTCACGCCCTTTTCCACCCACACGACCTGACCGGGAGTACACCTCCGTGGCCACATTCCTTTACAAGCTCGGACGGTTCGCTTTCCGGCGCCGCCGCTATGTCGCCCTTGTCTGGGTGGCACTGCTGGCGCTCGCCGGATTCGGCGCCGCCTCCGCGTCCACCGCCACCTCCAGCTCCTTCTCCATTCCGGGTACGGAGGCTCAGAAGGCCTTCGACCTGCTGGAACAGCGTTTCCCCGACTCCAGCGCCGACGGCGCGACCGCGCGGGTCGTCTTCAAGGCCGACAACGGCCAGAAGATGACGGACCCGGCGAACAAGGCCGAGGTCAACAGGATCGCGGACGAGCTGAAGTCGGGTTCGGACCAGATCGCCTCGGTCACCGACCCGTACACCGGCAACGCCGTCAGCAAGGACGGCTCCACGGCGTACATCTCCGTGTCCTACAAGGTCAACTCGATGGCGCTGACCGATGCGACCCGGAGCGCCCTGGAGGACGCGGGCCACGCGGCGCAGAAGAGCGGGATGACCGTGGAGATCGGCGGCGACGCCCTCCAGGTGATGCCGGAGACCGGGGCCACCGAGATCATCGGTGTGGCGATCGCCGCAGTGGTGCTGGTCATCACCTTCGGCTCGCTCGTCGCGGCGGGTCTGCCGCTGCTCACCGCGCTCATCGGCGTCGGCATCGGCGTCTCGACGATCACGGCCCTGGCCAACGTGCTCGACCTGGGTTCCACCACCTCCACCCTCGCGATGATGATCGGCCTCGCGGTCGGCATCGACTACGCGCTCTTCATCGTCTCCCGCTACCGCGCCGAGCTGGCCGAGGGCCGCGAGCGCGAGGAAGCGGCGGGGCGGGCGGTCGGCACGGCGGGTTCCGCGGTCGTCTTCGCCGGTCTCACCGTCGTCATCGCCCTGGTCGGCCTGGCTGTCGTCAACATTCCGATGCTGTCGAAGATGGGCTTCGCCGCGGCCGGCACGGTCGCGATCGCCGTCCTGATCGCGCTCACCCTTGTCCCGGCGGTGATGGGCTTCGCGGGCAAGCGGGTCATGGGACGCAAGGCGCGCAAGGCCGCCGAGACGTCGAGCCGGCCCGAGGCGAAGCCGAACATGGGTACCCGGTGGGCGCGGTTCGTCCTGCGCAAGCCGGTCTGGGTGCTGCTGGTCGGAGTCCTCGGCCTCGGGGCCATCGCCGTACCGGCCGCCTCGCTGGAGATGGGTCTGCCCGACGACGGCTCCCAGCCCACCAGCACCACCCAGCGCCGCGCCTACGACCTGCTCTCCGACGGCTTCGGCCCCGGCTTCAACGGGCCGCTGATGGTCGTCGTGGACACGGCGAACAGCTCGGACGGCAAGGCCGCGGTCAAGCAGGTCTCCGACGAGATCTCCGGCATCCCGCACGTCGTCGCGGTCACCCCGGCCCACTTCAACAAGGCCGGCGACACCGCCATGATCACCGTGATCCCGAAGGACCGGCCGAGCTCCGCCGAGACGGAGAACGTGGTTCACGCCATCCGTGACGCGGGCACGGGCATCACGTCCGACACCGGCGCCGAGGTCCTGGTCACCGGATCCACGGCGATGAACATCGACTTCTCGCAGAAGATGAACGACGCGCTGCTGCCGTATCTGGCGCTCGTCGTCGGCCTGGCGTTCCTGCTGCTGATGCTCGTCTTCCGCTCGGTGCTGGTGCCGCTGAAGGCGGCCCTCGGCTTCCTGCTCTCGGTCGTCGCGGCCCTGGGCGCGGTCGTCGCGGTCTTCCAGTGGGGCTGGCTGGCCTCGCTCTTCGGCGTCGAACAGACCGGCCCGATCATGTCCATGATGCCGATCTTCATGGTGGGTGTGGTCTTCGGTCTCGCCATGGACTACGAGGTCTTCCTCGTCACCCGGATGCGCGAGGCGTACGTCCACGGGGAGAGCGCCCCGCAGGCGATTGTCACCGGCTTCCAGCACGGCGCCCGCGTCGTCACCGCCGCGGCCGTGATCATGATGGCGGTCTTCGCCGGGTTCATCGGCTCCAGCGAGTCGATGATCAAGATGATCGGCTTCTCGCTCGCCATCGCCGTCTTCTTCGACGCGTTCGTCGTCCGGATGGCGATCGTGCCCGCGGTCCTCGCCCTGCTCGGCAAGCGCGCCTGGTGGCTGCCGCGCTGGCTGGACCGGCTGCTGCCCAATGTCGACGTGGAGGGCGAGGGGCTGCGCAAGCAACTCGGCGAGACGTCCGGCGAAGGCGGGCAGGGCGACGCGCAGGGCGAGCGTCAGCTGACGCGCGTCTGATCCGTACGAGACCCGGGGTCCGCGTCCGAGCGGAACGCGGCCCCGGAATGCGCCGGTTACCTGTGGGGACGTGGGGCCGGAGCGGCGATGAGCCCCCGTGCGAGCGGCACGGGGGCTCCTGCATGCCGTCACTCCGTCAGGGTCACGCCGGTGTGGTCTCGGACTTCTTGCTCTCGCCGTGGGTGCGGTCCAGGAAGCGGATCAGCGGCGCGTTGTCGAACTGCACCACCTCGACGCCGTCCGGCGAGTGCCGCTCCACGACCAGCTGCGCCCGTCCGCACGGCCAGATCCGTATCGCGCCGTGCCCGGTCGGCGAGTGCAGCCCGCCCTCCAGCAGGTCTCGGCCGAAGGCCCAGTCGATGCCGCCGGGGAAGGTGAGATGCACCGTAAGCGGGTCGACGGCCGCGTCGTACCGCAGGTCGACGGGGACGGAGAAGGTGTCGGTCGCCTCGGTGATGAGCCGGGCTTCGGCCTGTTCTTCGATCACGGGGGGCATAGGCCGAATCCTCCTGTTACCGACTGTTTATGAATGTTTGATATCTAATGTCGCATATTTTGGCCAAAGAGCGCGACGAGGAAGTCGGGTACTTGTTGCGAATGCGCTCTTGCGAGCCATTCGCAACAAGGCCCTATCATTGAGAGGTTCATGACCCCGCGCAGCAGTGCAGGAACGCAGGAAGCGGAGCCTCCCTTATGCATGTACCCGACGGATTCATCAACGCCCCCGTCTCCGCCGCCGCCGGTGTGGTCGCCGCGGGTGCCGTGGCGCTCAGTCTGCGGGGCGCCCGCCGCGAACTTGATGAACGCACCGCGCCGCTCGCGGGGCTCGTCGCCGCGTTCATCTTCGCCGTGCAGATGCTGAACTTCCCGGTCGCGGCCGGTACCAGCGGGCATCTGCTGGGCGGGGCGCTCGCCGCGATCCTGGTCGGGCCGTACACCGGGGTGCTCTGTATATCCGTCGTGCTGCTCATGCAGGGCATCCTCTTCGCGGACGGCGGGCTCACCGCGCTCGGTGTGAACATCACCGTCATGGGCGTCACCACCACCGTCGTCTCGTACGCAATCTTCCGTGGTCTCGTCACCGTCCTGCCGCGCACCCGCCGCTCCACGACCGCCGCGGCATTCGTCGCCGCACTGATCTCCGTACCGGCCGCGGCCTGCGTCTTCACGCTGATCTACTGGATCGGTGGCACCACCGACATCCCGATCGGCAAGGTCCTCACCGCGATGGTCGGCGTGCACATCCTGATCGGCATCGGCGAGGCTGTGATCACCGGACTGACCGTCGGAGCCGTCCTCGCCGTCCGCCCCGATCTGGTCCACGGCGCCCGCGGTCTCACCTCCCCGCTCAAGCTTCGGATCGACGGCGAGCTCGTCGACGCCCCCGCCCGGCAGTCCGTCGCGCCGGTCGCCGCCCGCTCCACGCGCGGGCTCTGGGCCACCGGCCTGGTCACTGCCCTCGTGCTGGCGGGCTTCGTCTCCTTCTACGCCTCCGCCAACCCGGACGGCCTGGAGAAGGTCGCCGCCGACAAGGGCATCGACAAGAAGGTCGAGGAGCACGCGGCCAAGGACTCGCCGCTCGCCGACTACGGCGTCAAGGACATCTCCGACGCGCGGCTCTCCGGCGGTCTCGCCGGGGTGATCGGGGTCGGCGCCACGATCGTGGTCGGCAGCGGGGTCTTCTGGGCCGTCCGCCGCCGCCGTACGCCGGACGCACCCGCCGACATCCGTACCAAGGAAGCCGTCTGATGGGCGCAGGCCACGCTCACAAGCTCTACCGGCACGGGCACTCGCCGGTCCATGACCTGCCCCCGCACTGCAAGCTCGCCGCTGTGTTCAGCTTCGTGCTGGTCGTCGTCCTGACGCCGCGCGAGGCGGTCTGGGCCTTCGCGCTGTACGCCGCGCTGCTCGCCGGGGTCGCGGCGGTGGCCCGGATCCCCGCCGGGTTCCTGCTCAAGCGGCTGGTCATCGAGGTGCCGTTCGTCGCGTTCGCCGTGCTGATGCCGTTCGTGGTGCCGGGCGAGCAGACGGAGCTCCTCGGCGTCTCCGTCAGTGTCCCCGGTCTCTGGGGCGCCTGGAACGTCCTCGCCAAGGGCACCCTCGGCGTCGCCGCCTCGGTGATCCTCGCGTCCACCACCGAGCTGCGCTCCCTGCTGCTCGGTCTGCAGCGGCTCAAGCTGCCGCCGATGCTCGTCCAGATCGCCTCCTTCATGATCCGGTATGGGGATGTGATCACCGGCGAGATGCGACGGATGTCGATCGCCCGCCGCTCCCGCGGCTTCGAGGCGCGCGGGGTACGGCAGTGGGGCGTCCTCGCCAAGTCGGCGGGCGCGCTCTTCATCCGTTCCTACGAGCGCGGCGAACGCGTCCACCTCGCGATGGTCAGCCGCGGCTACACCGGCTCGATGCCGGTCATCGACGAGGTGACGGCGTCCGGCGCGCAGTGGGCGTACGCCTCGGCACTCCCCGTGCTCGCCCTCGCGGTCTGTCTGCTGGGATGGACCCTATGAGCCCGTCCAGCAGCACCGTGCCGTCCCTTGAGGTCAGTGGCCTCGCCTACGCCTACCCCGATGGTCACCAGGCGCTCTTCGGCGTCGACCTGACCGTCGCCCGCGGCGAACGCGTCGCCCTGCTCGGCCCGAACGGCGCCGGCAAGACCACGCTCGTCCTCCACCTCAACGGCATCCTCGACGCGGGCGCGGGCACCGTCCGGGTCGCCGGTCTTCCGGTGGAGAAGCGCAATCTCGCGGAGATCCGCCGCCGCGTCGGCATCGTCTTCCAGGACCCCGACGACCAGCTCTTCATGCCGACCGTCCGTGAGGACGTCGCCTTCGGGCCCGCCGCATCCGGGCTGCGCGGCGCCGAACTGGAGGAGCGGGTCACCGAGGCACTCGAACAGGTCGGCATGGCGGGGTACGCGAACCGCCCCCCGCACCATCTGTCGTTCGGTCAGCGCCGCCGCGTCGCCGTCGCCACCGTGCTCGCCATGCGGCCGGAAATCCTCGTCCTGGACGAACCCTCGTCCAACCTGGACCCCGCGTCGAGGCGCGAACTCGCAGACATCCTGCGGTCGTTGGACGTCACCGTGCTGATGGTCACGCACGACCTGCCGTACGCCCTGGAGCTCTGCCCGCGCTCCGTCATCCTCAGCGAAGGCGCCATCGCGGCCGACAACCGTACTCAGGACCTGCTGTGCGACGAGGAGTTGATGCGTGCTCACCGGCTCGAGCTGCCCTTCGGGTTCGACCCGCGCTCCGTGACCATGGGCGCGTGACCGACGACGACACCAGCCGTCCCGGCCTCGCTGCCGCCCGTCGACCAGGACCCGGCCGCCAGGCCGGTCGACAGCGCGCACCGGGTCTGCCCGTACCCGACGCCGCTCGCGGCAGGCCGTCAGGGTCACCCGCGGTACAGCTCACCTGCGCAGCGATGCACCATGGGGGGATGAGCGGGAGTGCAGGAGCAGGCGTGGACGTACGGGGCACGGTGGCGACCGGATTCGAACCGGTCAGGGACGCCTTCATCCGTAACTTCGAGCAGCGGGGGGAGCGGGGGGCGGCGGTCGCCGTCTACCGGGACGGGCGCAAGGTCGTCGACCTGTGGGCCGGTACGAGAGACGTCGACGGCGTCGAACCGTGGGCGGTCGACACGGTGCAGATCGTCCGCTCCGCGGGCAAGGGCATCGCCGCGGCCGTACCGCTGCTGCTGCACCAGCGCGGACAGGTGGACCTGGACGCCCCGGTCGGCACGTACTGGCCGGAGTTCAAGGCGGCCGGCAAGGAGCGCGTCCTCGTGCGGCACCTCCTCGCCCACCGTGCGGGAGTCCCCGCCCTCGACCGGCCGCTGACGCCCCAGGAGGCCGCCGACGGGAGCTCCGGGGCGCACGCCGTCGCCGCGCAGCGCCCGCAGTGGGAGCCCGGTACCGCACACGGCTACCACGCACAGACGTACAGCTGGCTGATCGGCGAACTGGTGCGACGGGTCACCGGGCGAACCGTGGGCCGCTGGATCGCCGAGGAGATCGCCCGCCCGCTCGGCCTCGACTTCTGGTTCGGGCTCCCGGAGGAAGAGGCGCACCGGGTGGGCCGGATCGGACCGGTCGAGCCGCCCGTCCCGGGCGGCAACGGCGGTGCGCTGCGGATGCGCCCCAAGCGGTCGGTCGTGGACGCCTACCGTGATCCCGAGTCGCTGACCCGCCGCGCGTTCGGCGCCATCGACCCGTTCCCCGACGAGAACGACGCCGGCTACCGGGCGGCCGAACTCCCCGCCTCCAACGGCATCGCGACCGCCCGCGCGCTGGCCCGCGCCTACGCCGCGATGATCGGCCCGGTCGACGGTCACCGGCTCTTCGCCCCGGCCACGCTCACTCTCGCCCGCACCGAGGAGTCCGCGGGCCCGGACCGGGTGCTCGTCGTGAACACCCGCTTCGGGCTCGGCTACATGCTGCACGGCCCGGCCGCCCCGCTCCTCGCCCCCGGCTCCTTCGGTCACCCGGGCCGCGGCGGCTCGCTCGGCTTCGCCGACCCCGAATCGGGCATCTCGCTCGGCTATGTGACGAACGGTCTGCAGAAGGGAGTCACTGCCGACCCTCGTGCCCAGGCCCTGGTCAGAGCAGTACGGTCGGCGCTATGACTCCTACCGGTGATTCCAGGTTCGACGGATACGGCGTACTCATCACGGGCGCGGGGCAGGGCATCGGCGCTGCCACGGCCCGTCGGCTGGCCGCCGAGGGCGCACGCGTCCTGGTGACCGATCTGGACGGTGAGCGCGCCGAGCACACGGCGGCGGCGATACGGAAGACGGGCGCCACCGCCGAGGCGCTGCCCTGTGACGTGGGCGACCGGAAGGCGGTCGAGGCAGCGGTGGCCCGTGCGATCGAGGTGTTCGGCACGCTCGACGTGCTGGTCAACAACGCGTACCGCTGCACCTCCGACACCCCGCTCTTCGAGGACGAGCCCGACGACGTCTGGCAGGGCGATCTGGACGCCACGCTCACCGGCCCGTACCGCTGCTCACGGGCGGCACTGCCGCACCTGGTGGCGTCGGGCAGGGGCGCGATCGTCAACATCGGCTCCGTCAACGGGGAGCAGGACTTCGGCAACCACGCCTACAGCGCCGCCAAGGCGGGCCTGGGCAGCCTGACTCGTACGCTCGCCGGCCACGCCGGCCCGCGCGGGGTCCGCGTCAACCTCGTGGCCCCCGGCACGATCCGCACGGACGCGTGGGCGGACCGCGCCGACGTCCTGGACCGGGTGAGCCCGCTCTACCCCCTCGGCAGGGTCGGCGAACCGGACGACGTCGCGGCGGCGGTCGCCTTCCTCGCCTCCCGCGACGCCGCCTGGATCACCGGGACGACGCTGCGGGTGGACGGCGGGCTGCTCGCCGTGAACGCGGGCTTCCGGAGGGCGATCGCGCAGGACTGAGAGCCTGTCGGGCGGACCGGCGGGCTGCGCGGATTGCACCGGCACCGGCGCCTGCTGTCCGCGCCGGTGCTTCTCCGGAGGCCGCCGCGTTCAACTCGCGTGCAGCATGAGCCCGATCCCGACCACCATCAGTCCGGCCGCCGCGATCCTCGGCGCGCCGAACCGCTCCTTGAAGAACACCGTCCCTATCGCCGCGCCCACAATGATCGACGACTCGCGCAGGGCGGCGACCGGGGCCAGCGGCGCCTTCGTCTGCGCCCACAGGACCAGCCCGTACGCGGCCACCGACATGGCCGCGCCCCCCAGCCCCCGTGCCGCGTACGGCCGCAGCTGGGCGGCCAGTTGCCCGCGGCGGCGGTAGAACGTGTAGGCGGGGACGGCGAGCCCCTCCAGGATCATCAGCCAGGCGATGTAGCCGAGCGAGGTGCCGGAGGCTCGGACCCCCACCCCGTCCACGGTCGTGTACCCGGCGATCGCCAGACCCGTCGCGAGCGCCGCGGTGATCGCCGGCCAGTGCGGGCGGGTCTCCGAGCCCCGGATGCCCCACAGCGCGACGCCGACGAGCCCGGCGCAGGCGACCGCGACCCCGGCCGTCGCCCAGCCGTCGGGCCGCTCGCCGACGAAGACCGCCGCGAGGACCGTCACCACCAGGGGCGCGGTGCCGCGTGCGATCGGATACATCTGGCCGAAGTCGCCGAGCGTGAACGACCTCATCAGCAGCGCCATGTAGGCGATGTGCAGGATCGCGGAGACGATCAGATACGGCCATGCCGCCGCGGCCGGCAGCGGTGTGAAGCAGGCGGCAACCGCGCCGAGCAGCGCCCCGCCCCCCGAGATCAGGGTGAAGGAGAGCAGCTGGTCCTTGATGGCGTGCGCGATGGCGTTCCAGCCGGCGTGCGTGATCGCCGCGATCAGGACCGCGCATGCGACCAGCGGCGTCACCTGGACTGCTCGCGCACGTCCACCACGGTGCCGCCGGCATGCCTGATGACTGCCTTGGGATCGAGCGGGAAGACGGTGTTCGGGGTGCCCGCCGCAGCCCACACCACGTCGTGGTCCAGCAGCCCGCGGTCGGCCAGCACCCGGGTCTTCGTACGGTGGCCGAACGGCGGCACACCGCCGATCGCGTAGCCGGTGGTCTCCCGGACCAGATCGGCCCCGGCGCGCTTGACCTTCCCGGCGCCCAGCTCCCGCCGTACGAGCTCGACGTCGACCCGCGAGGAGCCGTCCATCAGGACCAGCACGGGAGCCCCGTCGGCCTCGAAGATCAGAGACTTGACGATGGCGCTGAGCTCGCAGCCGATGGCCGCGGCGGCCTCGGCGGCGGTACGGGTGGCGACCGGGAAGCGGCGGATCTCGACATCGAGCCCCAGCTCGCGCAGGGCCTCGGCGAATCGGGGGTGTGCGGCCGAAACGGTGGCCTCGGTCGCGGGAGTGGTCGCGTCGGGAGTACTCATGCCCCGCACGCTAGCGGCCGCCCGGCGGGGCAGGCGATCCGGTTTCGGGCACCGGGGGAACGTGTCACGGCCCCGCGCGCAGTACCTGGGCCACCACCGGCCCCGCCGCGTCGCCGCCGTGGCCGCCGGACTGGACGACCGCCGCGGCCGCGAGATCGTTGCTGAAGCCGGTGAACCAGCTGTTGGACGTGGCCTGTCCGTCGACCTCCGCCGAACCGGTCTTCGCTCCCTTGTCGCCGCCGACCGAGGCCATCGCCGCCCTTCCGGTGCCCCAGCTCGCGGTCTGCCGCATCATGTTGGTCACCTGCTGCGAGACGGAACGGGGCAGCGAGCGGGACGCGGTGGCGAGCGGACGGCCGTCCAGGTCCTGCGGTACGAGGACCGGCTGCCGGAAGGTGCCGTTCTTCGCGGTGGCGGTGATCGACGCCATGGTGAGTGCGTTCATCTGGATGGTGCCCTGGCCGATGTACTGCGCGGCGGCCTCACCGCCGGCGGCCTCGGGCACGCTGCCGTCGAAGGACGCGACGCCGGTCTTCCAGTCGAGGCCGATACCGAAGACGTCCCGGGCCTCCTTGGCCAGTGCGGCGTCGTCCTTGGTGTCGTCGATGAGCTTGATGAAGGCGGTGTTGCACGACCGGGCGAAGCTGGTGGTGAGCGTGGAGTCCGGGATGGAGAACCCGTCCAGGTTCTGGAACGTGCGGCCCCGGTACATCACGTCCTTCGGGCACTCGATCTTCTGGTTCGCGCCCGTGAGTCCCTTCTCGATCAGCATCGACGCTGTCACGATCTTCATCGTCGAACCGGGCGCCTGCTTGCCGAGCATGGCCGCGTTGAACCCGGTCGCAGGGTTGTTGGCGACTGCGCGGATCGAGCCGGTGGACGGTCGGATGGCGACCACCGAGGCCTGGGTGTACCGCTTGACGGCCTCCTCGGCCGCCGCCTGGACACGCGCGTCCAGCGTGGTCTGCAGCGTGCCCGGCTTCCCCTTGGACAGCGTCAGCAGCGTCTTGTCCGGGGTGTTCTCGTCCGTCGACTCGATCCAGGTCTCGATGCCCGCGGTGCCGCCGGCCTTCTGCCCGTACTTCTCGCGCAGCGTGTCCAGGATCGGCCCCAGCGACGGGTACTTCTCCTTCGTCAGCACCCGGCCGTTGTGGTCGAGCGCCTCGATGGACGGGGCCGACGCCTCGCCTGTCTTCAGCGTTTCGCCGTCCGCCAGGTCCGGATGGATCACGGACGGCTTCCAGTCGATCAGCGCCCGGCCGGTGGTCAGGCCGCGCACGACGGTCAGCTCCGAGGAGTACGACCAGGGCTTGGACTTCCCCTCGAAGTTCACCGTCGCCTTCACGGTGAACGGAACCTTCGAGCCGGTCGCAGGGCCCGGGGTGATCACGGCCTCGGTGACGTGGGCCATGGCGCTGTAGCCACTGAGGGCCGGTTCGGCCTCGACGGCGTTGTTGGTGAGCTGGGACGCCTCGGACGCCTGGCCGGCTGCCCAGGCCTTGAGGAACTTCTTCGACGTCTCGCTGATCTCCGCCTTGCTCGGCGGACCGGTCTTCACCTCGGCGGAGGTGGAGCGTCCGTCCGTACCGCCGCCCCCGCTGCCGCCGAACCCGTCGAGGACGTTGTACGCCCCGTACCCCACCCCGCCGACCACCAGCGCGAACACTCCGCCGATGACAGCGACCTTCGCTCCACTGCGCATCTGTGCAGTCCCCCTCCCCAGGAGGCTCTCTTGAACACGTTCAAGAGAGCGCTTGTGGGCACCTTACGGGACGGTGGCGGCAGCGGGTGCTGTTGTTATCGGAACGCGATCCACAAGGGGATGAACAGGCCGGTCAAATCCAGGTATCCAGCCACATGCGGTTGCGCCAGGAATTCTCTGGAATGGGCGTTCCCGTATACAGCGGCCGGGATCCGCGTGATCGAACACGAGCCGGCCATGCGAGGCGGCAGGCGCGGCGGGCTCCGACTCGCCCAGCCATGTGCGGATGTGACCCGGCTGGAAGGATGGGAGCGGTCGGGTACCGATGTACGGGTAGGCGAGCAATCGCAGCCGCCGTCTCTTCCGGATCTTGCTGGACGCGCGACGTCGCGTATCCCTCCCCTAACCCCTAGGGGCCGGGGGATCCGCGCGCTGATCCGACAAGCCCGGAAGACAGGGAGGCCGCGCCGAGTGGGCAGACGCGCCGGAGTGGCCCGCCACCGCCGCTCCCGAGGAGCTCGCCGCCCGACAAGAACGTGGCCACCGGTCGGGCGCTCGACCCGCGCCGCTCCACCCGTACCACCGCCCGCGACACGGCCGAACTACCGGTCGGCCGGCGCCGCCGAGAGGACCGGGCCCACGGGTGTCAGGGAGTGTCACGCGCAGGTGTCACGCGGGTGTCAGGGCCAGTGTCAGGGCGCGTGACTGACCTGTGACAGTGAAGATTGATCCATTGCCACCGAAGTTTGACCGGTGTCGGTGCTACTCGCTGAGCATGCCGGCATTTCTGCGAGACTTCGATGCTCCGCGGGACAGGTGCGCGAGCAGCTGACCCGCGCCGACGGCCAAGTAGAGCACGACCAGAACCCCGAGTCCGAGGTCGAGCCAGTCATAGGCTGCGCCCCTGAAGAACGAGGCCCACGCCCTGGCCCCCGCGACGGATCCGGCAACCACCAGCAGCACCGATGCCACGGCGTACAGCGCCTTCGCGGCCCTGGGCCGCCGCTCTTTGAGCAGTTCACCACCCGCACCGAGCACGATCAGCGCGGCGAAGGCATCGTGTGGCTCCAGGCGCCCCGTCCCGATCGCGTCCACGATGTTGATCAGAGCGCCGATCGACCCGACGACCAGGACACCTTGGGATATACGGCGGCTCATCGCCCCTCGCCTTGCAGCCAGACTTTGTCGGCAATGAATCAATTTTCGCTGTGAGGTTACCCCGAGATGCGGGGAGTGGTGACAGCAGGTCAGATGGGTCTCATGAGAGGAGCCCAGACGATGCCTGCCCCGAGGAAGTACCCGCTGGAGTTGCGTGAGCGTGCGGTGCGGATGTCGATGTGGGCCGCCTGTGGGTCGTCCAAGGGCGGCCAACGAACACCAACGATGACCAACAACCACCGAGAGGCCGCAGTCATCGACTGCGGCCTCTCGGTGGTTCTGCCCAGCTAGATCCAGGTGTCCAGCCACATCCGGTCCCGCCACGACCCGTCCGGGATCGGCGTGCCCGTGTAGATCGGCCAGAAGTAGATGAAATTCCAGACAATCAGCAGAACCAGTACGCCGGCCGCAACGGTACCCAAGGTCCGGCGCAGCTCACCGGACGGGTCGCCGGACACCAGACCCAGTTCCCGCTTGGTCCCGGTGCCCGCCGCCGGGCCGATCATCGCGCCGATCATCATCGCCACCGCGAGACAGAGGAACGGCACGAAGACGACCGCGTAGAAGAAGAAGATCGTCCGCTCCTGGTAGAGGAACCAGGGCAGCCAGCCCGCCGCCACCCCGCACGCGATCGCACCCGCCCGCCAGTCGCGGCGGAAGAACCAGCGCCACAGCACGTACAGCAGTGCGAAGCACGCGGCCCACCACAGCAGCGGTGTGCCGATCGCCAGGACCTCGCGGGCGCACTTGCCGGTCGCCGAACCCGGGCAGCCGTTCTGCTCCTCGTAGAAGTACGAGACGGGACGGCCCAGGACGATCCAGCTCCAGGGGTTCGACTGGTACGTGTGCCCCGAGGTCAGGTTCACGTGGAACTCGTAGACCTGGTACTCGTAGTGCCACAGGCTGCGCAGCCAGTCCGGCAGCCAGGTCCAGTGGCCGCCTGCTCCGTCGGTCGTCGCCCAGTCCCGGTAGTAGCCGTGGTGCTTGGGGTCGTTCTGGATGATCCAGCCGGTCCAGGACGCGAGGTACGTCAGGATCGCGACCGGCACCGTCGAGACGAACGCCGGCAGCAGATCGCGCTTGATCACCGCCTGGTACGGGCGGACCGCACCGGCCGTCCGGCGGGCGCCGACATCCCACAACACCGTCATCAGGCCGAACGCGACCAGGAAGTACAGCCCGTTCCACTTCGTGGCGGACGCCAGGCCCAGCGAGACCCCCGCGGCGATCCGCCACGGCCGCCACCCCAGCCGCAGCGTTTCCGCGACCTGAGCATCCGGGCGCAGCACGCCCTCCGCGTCGACCGGCAGCGCCGCAGCCAGCCTGCGCCGCGCCCAGTCCCGGTCGATCAGCAGGCAGCCGAACGCTCCCAGCACGAAGAACATCAGCACCAGGTCGAGCAGCGCCGTGCGGCTCATCACGAAGTGCAGTCCGTCGACGGCGAGCAGCGCGCCCGCCAGACATCCCAGGAACGTCGACCGGAACAGCCGCCGCCCGATCCGGCACAGCATCAGCACCGACAGCGTGCCGAGCACCGCCACCATGAACCGCCAGCCGAACGGCGTGAACCCGAAGAGCTGCTCACCGAACCCGATGATCCACTTGCCGACCGGCGGATGTACCACGTAACCGGGATCCGTCGGCACCGGCACCAGCGACGGGTCGGCCAGGATCGACTTGTCGACGTCCTTCGGCCAGGACCCCTCGTACCCCTGCTTGATCAGGGCCCAGGCGTCCTTGGCGTAGTAGGTCTCATCGAATATCACCGCCTTCGGGCTGCCCAGATGCCAGAACCGCAGCACCCCGGCGACCAGCGCCACCAGCAGTGGCCCGCCCCAGGCCGACCACCGCACCAGCCGGTCGGCCGTCGGCGGGGACACCCCCAGCACAGCCCAGAGCTGCTGTCCCGGCCGGGTGTACGGCGGGACCAGCCGTTCTCGCAGCCCGATCACGGACCGGGGCGCATGGCCGAAGCGGCGCAGTCGCTGCTGCCAGGACGACAGCTCTTCACCATGCTGGTTGCCGGCGTCTTGACCCTGCTGGGCATCGGGCGCAGTACTCGTCACCGCGCCATCGTAGGGAACGCGTCTGTGCGACTGCTGTCGCCCGTGCTGGGAGGATGGCTGATGTGACTGGAACGACTGGAACGCTGGTACTCGCAGGGACCCCCATCGGCGATGTGGCGGACGCCCCGCCACGGCTTGCCGCCGAACTGGAGACGGCCGATGTCGTCGCCGCGGAGGACACCCGTCGGCTGCGCCGTCTGACGCAGGCGCTCGGCATCCACACCACGGGGCGTGTCGTCTCCTACTTCGAGGGCAACGAGTCGGCCCGTACACCCGAACTCGTCGAGGCGCTGATGGGCGGCGCCCGGGTGCTGCTGGTCACGGACGCCGGGATGCCGTCGGTCTCCGACCCCGGCTACCGGCTCGTCGCCGCCGCCGTGGAGAAGGACATCAAGGTCACCGCGGTCCCCGGCCCGTCCGCTGTGCTCACCGCACTTGCCCTGTCCGGGCTGCCCGTCGACCGGTTCTGCTTCGAGGGCTTCCTGCCGCGCAAGACCGGCGAACGGCTCGGCCGGCTCCGAGAGGTTGCCGACGAGCGCCGCACCATGGTCTTCTTCGAGGCCCCGCACCGGCTCGACGACACCCTCGCCGCGATGGCCGAGGTGTTCGGCAGCGACCGCCGGGCCGCCGTGTGCCGGGAGCTGACCAAGACGTACGAGGAAGTGAAGCGCGGCCCGCTGGGCGATCTCGCGGTCTGGGCGGCCGAAGGCGTACGCGGCGAGATCACCGTCGTCGTCGAGGGCGCTGCGGAATCCGTGGAGGAACTGGACGCCGCCGAGCTGGTACGCAGGGTGCAGGTGCGCGAGGAGGCGGGGGAGCGGCGCAAGGAGGCGATCGCCGCCGTCGCCGCCGCCGCCGGGCTGCCCAAACGCGACGTTTTCGATGCGGTCGTCGCGGCAAAGAACGCGGCTCGGACCGGCCCAGCAGACGGCAAAGGTCTATCGTGAAAAGCAAAGTGAGAGCCGCGCACCGGCCACTTTTGCCACGAGAGGGCCAAGACCGCTCCAACACTCGACAGGACCTGGTGCGCTCCCGCCGGTAAAGGCGTCCACTGAATCTGGGACGCATTCTCCGGAGTGCTTGTCCGACGGACAAGAGGAGCAGGCATGAGCGAGATCGCAGCAACCACCGTGCATGAGGCGTATGCCTTCGCCTGCATGAGTTGCGGACATGGCTGGGAACAGGTCTACGACATCGAGCACCACACGGACGGCCACGGTCAGCCCTTCGTCGTGTACCGCGTGCAGGGGCAGCTCGTTCCCTCACCGCTGAACCGGCTCACCTGCCTCAACTGCGACGGGCACAAAGTCCGCATCATGCGCGCCGGGCAGGTTTCCTCCATCGCGGAAACCCTGCGACGCCTGAACTTCGCGACCCCGACCGGCGCCACCGCCGGGCCCATACCGTCCTCGGAGAGCGCGTCGGAGCGCGCCCCGCGCCAGTGGCGTTTCGTGCAT
Organism: Streptomyces sp. NPDC048411; assembly: GCF_040704695.1. Taxonomy (NCBI): domain Bacteria; kingdom Bacillati; phylum Actinomycetota; class Actinomycetes; order Kitasatosporales; family Streptomycetaceae; genus Streptomyces; species Streptomyces sp. NPDC048411. Next base: position 32,761 of record NZ_JBEZKL010000023.1, on the reverse strand, counting down.
GCGTTTCGCGCGCGGCAGCGCCGTAAGTAGCGCCGTAAGTGAGGTCCGGGCCCGGTGACGCCGGGCTCTCATAGGATCGCCCTATGAGCTCCAAGGACGCCCCGCCGCTGCCCGAACCTCTTCGGGTACCGGTCGCCGATTCGCACACCCATCTGGACATGCAGGACGCCACCGTCGAGGAGGGCCTGGCCAGGGCCGCGGCGGTGAACGTCACCACCGTGATCCAGGTGGGCTGCGACGTGAAGGGCTCACGCTGGGCCGCCGAGACCGCCGCCGCGCACCCGAGTGTGTACGCGGCGGTGGCGCTCCACCCCAACGAGGCGCCGCGCATCGTGCACGGGGACCCGGAAGGCTGGTCGCGGCAGGGCGGCCGCGAACCCGGCGGGAAGGCGGCACTCGACGAGGCGCTCGCCGAGATCGACCGGCTGGCCGCCCTCGACCAGGTGCGCGGCGTCGGTGAGACCGGGCTCGACTACTTCCGCACGGGCCCCGAGGGCATGGCCGCCCAGGAGGAATCCTTCCGGGCCCACATCGAGATCGCCAAACGGCACGGCAAGGCGCTCGTCATCCACGACCGCGAGGCGCACGCCGATGTGCTGCGCGTCCTCGCCGACGCGGGCGCCCCCGAGCGGACCGTGTTCCACTGCTACTCCGGTGACGCCGAGATGGCCCGGATCTGCGCGGACGCCGGGTACTTCATGTCGTTCGCGGGCAATGTGACGTTCAAGAATGCCCAGCCGCTGCGGGACGCGCTGTCCGTGGCGCCGGTCGAGCTGGTCCTGGTGGAGACGGACGCGCCGTTCCTCACCCCCGCCCCGTACCGCGGACGCCCGAACGCGCCGTATCTCATTCCCGTCACACTCCGTGCCATGGCGGAGGTGAAGGGCGTCGACGAGGACACCCTGGCGTCGGCGATCAACGAGAACACGGCTCGCGCGTTCGATTACTGACGCATCGCGCCATGACGGTGTGCGGTCGCGCCGCTTTGGGGAGTGACGGAAGGGCCATCACCCCCGCGTGGCAGTGAGCTCGAACACGGCGACGAGGTCACCACCGTGCGGCACGGCCGCCCGGTGACCCTCACCCTCGACGGGGTCCGGCGCCGGGTGTGGACCACCGCCGGCACGGTCGACGGCGCCCTGCGCCGGCTCGGGGTGCGCGCCGAGGGGGCTCGTGGCTGCGAGTCCGGCGGCCGGCCCGGGGCGGTCGATGCCAGCGGCACGTACGGCGGGCCGTACCGGTTCGGCATGCAGACCTGGCATGCCCTCGGCGGCAGAGGGCGCCTGCAGGACGCACCGGCGTCCGAGCAGACGTTCCGGGCGAAGAAGCTCTACGTGCAACGGGGGGCGAGCCCACGGCCGCACTGCGGCCGTAGGCTTACCGGGTGAGCAGCACAGAGCCCGACGCCCTCCTGGGGCCCGCAGACATCCGCGACCTGGCCGCGAAGCTGGGCGTACGCCCCACGAAGCAGCGCGGTCAGAACTTCGTCATCGACGCCAATACGGTCCGCAGGATCGTACGGACCGCGGAGGTCCGCCCGGACGACGTGGTGGTGGAAATCGGGCCGGGGCTGGGTTCGCTGACCCTGGCGCTGCTGGAGGCGGCGGACCGGGTCGTCGCCGTCGAGATCGACGACGTGCTCGCGGCGGCGCTGCCCGCCACGGTCGCGGCCCGGATGCCGGGCCGCGCCGACCGGTTCTCGCTCGTCCACTCCGACGCGATGCTGGTCACGGAGCTGCCGGGCCCGGCGCCCACCGCCCTCGTCGCCAACCTGCCGTACAACGTCGCCGTGCCGGTCCTGCTGACGATGCTGGAGCGGTTCCCGACCATTGAGCGGACCCTGGTCATGGTGCAGGCCGAGGTCGCCGACCGGCTGGCCGCCCGGCCGGGCAACAAGGTCTACGGCGTGCCCTCGGTGAAGGCCAACTGGTACGCGGACGTCAAGCGGGCCGGGTCCATCGGCCGCACCGTCTTCTGGCCGGCCCCCAACGTCGACTCCGGTCTGGTCTCGCTGGTCCGGCGCACCGAGCCGATCACGACGACCGCGAGCCGGGCCGAGGTCTTCGCCGTCGTCGACGCGGCGTTCGCCCAGCGCCGCAAGACGCTCCGGGCGGCCCTGGCCGGCTGGGCGGGTTCCGCGCCCGCCGCCGAGGCGGCCCTGGTCGCGGCCGGGATCTCGCCGCAGGCCCGGGGCGAAGCGCTGACGGTCGAGGAGTTCGCGGCCATCGCCGAGAACAAGCCCGCCCTGAAGACCGATGAGGACCAGCCCGCCGGGAGCAACGAGTGAGCGTCACCGTCCGCGTCCCCGCCAAGGTCAACGTCCAGCTCGCGGTAGGTGCCGCGCGCCCCGATGGTTTCCATGACCTGGCCAACGTCTTCCTCGCCGTCGGCCTGTACGACGAGGTGACCGTCACCCCCGCCGACGAGCTGACGGTCACCTGTTCGGGCCCGGACGCCACCCAGGTCCCGCTGGACGCCTCCAACCTCGCAGCCCGCGCCGCGATCGCGCTCGCCGAGCGCCACGGCATCGCGCCCCACGTGCACATCCACATCGTCAAGGACATCCCCGTCGCGGGCGGCATGGCGGGCGGCAGCGCCGACGGTGCGGCAGCGCTGCTCGCCTGCGACGCCCTCTGGTCCACCGGCGCCACCCGGGACGAGCTGCTCGCCATCTGCGCGGAACTCGGCAGCGACGTGCCGTTCTCCCTGGTCGGCGGCGCCGCCCTCGGGATCGGCCGCGGTGAACAACTGACCACGATCGACGTCGGCGGCACCTTCCACTGGGTCTTCGCGGTCGCCGACGGCGGGCTCTCCACCCCGGCCGTCTACGGCGAGTTCGACCGGCTCACCGCGGACACCGACCTCCCCGCGCCGGCGGCCTCCCCGGCGCTCCTCGATGCTCTGCGCACCGGCGACACCCACACGCTCGCCGGTGCGCTCTCCAACGACCTGCAGCCAGCCGCGCTGTCCCTGCGGCCCTCGCTCGCCGACACGCTCGCCGCGGGCACCGGGGCAGGCGCCCTGGCCGCCCTGGTCTCGGGCTCCGGGCCGACCACCGCGTTCCTGGTGGCGGACGCCGAGTCGGCGCGGAAGGTCGCGGACGCGCTGCTGACCTCGGGGACCTGCCGGACCGCGCGCGTCGCGGTGTCCCCGGCGCCGGGCGCCACGGTGCTCTGACCGCGGGTGCCGCCGGCCGGGTCGCGCTCGACCCGGCCGGGGCCCACGCTCGGCTCAGCCGAGCCGCACGCTCTTCTTCGCCAGCTCGTACGCCGGGAGCATCTCCTTTTGCTCCTGGGAGTCCAGCCCGCCGAGGTGCACCACCACCGGTCCGCTCGGGGTGGAGACGGCGAAGGCCCGCTCCTCCTTGGGTTCGTCCAAGAGCTCGTTGCTGACGGTGTAGCCGACCTCGGCCGCGGTCAGGGAGCCGGCCTTCAGATCGGTGTACGTGGCCCGGCCGGCGTTCGGATCGGCGGCCAGGAACGCCTTCAGGACCTGGCGCGGGGTGCTGCCGGTACGGTCCCCCGTCCACACCCGCAGGAAGCCGATGTTCCCGGCGGGCTTCGCATCGATCTCGCAGACGAGCGTGACCGGGCCCTGCTCGGCCAGTCCGCTCAGTGCGTCGTCCTCGACGGCCTGGACGGCCGCCGGCTTCCAGGAGGCCGCGAGGTCGAAGGTGACGGGCAGGGCGCAGTCGGAACCGGGGCCTCCGATACTGCCGCCCTTCGCCGCGCTCTTCGCCGCGGTCCTCAGTTTCGGCGCCGTCCTCTCGCCGTTCCCGCCGTCGTCCGGGGCGGACGACGTGCAGCCGGTCACCGCCACCGACACCGCCGCAAGCACGCCCGTGACCGTGCCCCGTACCGAATTGCGCACCATGGAAGTCCCCTGTCCCCGCCCTTGATCGATCGCCGCACGACAACGGCCTGCCCCACGATAGAGAGTGGGCTCCCGACGCCCTGCGACTGCGTGAGCGGCGTTGTCGTCGAAGCCGCACGACGCCGCTCGCTGATCCACTCCCCATCGTGGGCGAGGCCGTAACCCACCCGCGTGGCGATTATCCTGGGAGGTCGATCGATCCCCCCAGTCAGGAGTGAAATGGCCGTCAATCTGGTCAATGTCGAGCAGGTCAGCAAGGTGTACGGCACCCGTGCCCTGCTCGATGGTGTGTCCCTCGGTGTGTCCGAGGGGGACCGGATCGGTGTCGTGGGCCGTAACGGCGACGGCAAGACGACCCTCATCCGGATGCTCGCCAGGCTGGAGGAGGCGGACAGCGGCCGGGTCACCCACAGCGGCGGGCTGCGCCTCGGCGTCCTCACCCAGCACGACTCGCTCGACCCCGGGGCGACCATCCGCCACGAGGTGATCGGCGACCTCGCCGACCACGAGTGGGCGGGCAGCGCAAAGATCCGCGATGTGCTCACCGGACTCTTCGGCGGGCTCGCCCTGCCGGGCTTCGAGCACGGCCTGGACACCGTCATCGCCCCGCTCTCCGGCGGCGAGCGGCGCCGGATCGCGCTGGCCAAGCTGCTCATCGCCGAACAGGACCTGATCGTCCTCGACGAGCCGACCAACCACCTCGACGTCGAGGGCATCTCCTGGCTGGCCGGCCATCTGCGGGCACGCCGCTCGGCGCTCGTCTGCGTCACCCACGACCGCTGGTTCCTCGACCAGGTCTGTACGCGCATGTGGGACGTTCAGCGTGGCACGGTCCACGAGTACGAGGGCGGCTACAGCGACTACGTCTTCGCGCGTGCCGAGCGGGAGCGGATCGCCGCGACGGAGGAGTCCAAGCGGCAGAACCTGATGCGCAAGGAGCTGGCCTGGCTGCGCCGCGGCGCCCCCGCCCGTACCTCCAAGCCGCGCTACCGCATCGAGGCGGCCAATGAACTGATCGCCGACGTGCCGCCGCCGCGCGACACCAGCGAGCTGATGAAGTTCGCCAACGCCCGGCTGGGCAAGACTGTCTTCGACCTGGAGGACGTGACCGTCCAGGCAGGCCCCAAGACGCTGCTCACCCACCTCACCTGGCAGCTCGGCCCCGGTGACCGGATCGGTCTGGTCGGCGTCAACGGCGCGGGCAAGACGTCACTGCTGCGGGCGCTCGCCGAGGCGGCCCGCACGCAGGGCGACGCGCAGCCCGCTGCCGGGAAGGTCGTCGTCGGCAAGACCGTCAAGCTGGCCTACCTTTCCCAGGAGGTCCACGAGCTCAACCCGAATCTGCGGGTGCTCGAAGCGGTTCAGCAGGTACGGGACCGGGTCGACCTGGGCAAGGGCCGGGAGATGACCGCGGGCCAGCTCTGCGAGCAGTTCGGCTTCTCGAAGGAGAAGCAGTGGACCCCGGTCGGCGACCTCTCGGGCGGTGAGCGGCGCCGGCTCCAGATTCTGCGCCTGCTGATGGACGAGCCGAACGTCCTCTTCCTCGACGAGCCCACCAACGACCTCGACATCGAGACCCTGACCCAGCTGGAGGACCTCCTCGACGGCTGGCCCGGATCGATGATCGTGATCTCCCACGACCGGTTCTTCATCGAGCGGACCACGGACCGGGTGATGGCACTGCTCGGCGACCGAACGCTGCGGATGCTGCCGCGCGGGATCGACGAGTACCTGGAGCGCAGGCAGCGGATGGAGGAGGCGGCCACCCCCTCCGCCGCACCCGCGACGACGAAGGAGAAGACGGCGCCGGCCGCGAGCGTCTCCCCGCAGGCCGCACGTGCGGCGAAGAAGGAACTGCAGAAGGTGGAGCGGCAGCTCGACAAGATGTCGACGCGGGAGACCGCGCTGCACGCACAGATCGCGGAGAACGCCACGGACTTCGAGAAGGTGGCGAAACTGGACGCGGAGCTGCGGGAACTGGTGGCGGAGCGCGACGAGTTGGAGATGCGCTGGCTGGAACTCGCCGAGGACGCCTGACAGCTGGCCAGTGGCCGGTGGCGCTGATGGTGTGTTCGATACGGGTGGTACAAAGGAGGCCCGTTCGACCGCACCAAGGGGGACGTCCCGATGACCTGGCCGCCCGGCCCGCAGCCACAGCAGCCGCAGCCGCCGCAGGGGGAGTTCGGGGCTCCGTTCGAGCCGGTGGAACCCATGCGGCCGACCCAGGGGTACGGCCCGCAGGCCCCGCCCCCGGCGCAGCCCCAGCCCGGTCCGTACGGATACGGATATGCGCCTCAGCAACCGCCGCACTCCGCCGGTCCGCCGGCCGGCGGACCGGGAGGGCGCACCCCCTCCCGGCGCCGCCGCACCGCGTTCGTCGCCGCGGTGATCGCCGTGGTCCTGGTGGCCGGGGGCGGCGTCTGGTTCGCCGTCCGCGGGGGTGACGACGGCGGCAAGCCCGCCGCACACGGCAGCGCCGACGCCAAGCCGCCCGCCGCCTCGCAGCCCGCCCCGCCCGCCGAGGAGGCCGATGCCGTCGACACCTCCGCACCGGTCGGCAAGCTCAACGCCGGGCGCAAGCCGGGCGAGGCCAAGGTCCTCTGGATGCGTGACAATGGCATCGACGTACCCCGGCTCGGCGCCGACGTGTACGGCCCGTGGCTGACCGGGGACACCCTCGCCAAGGGCATGTACCGCACGGTCTCCGGCTACTCCGCCGCCGACGGCACCCGGAAGTGGAAGCTGGACCTTCCCGCCCCCCTGTGCGCCGCGCCGACGCTGCCCACCACCGACGGCAAGACGGTCGTCGCCCTCAACGACAGCATGGCGTCGGACGCGGACTGTGCCGTGCTGCAGATGATCGACCTCACCACCGGCAAGGCGGGCTGGAAGAAGACGGTCGAGCGCAAGGGCGTCGTCGACCTGCTCTCGGACGTCGCCATGGGCATCAGCGGAGACCTGGTCACCTTCGGGCGGGCCGGTAACTCGGTGGGATACCGGGTCAGTGACGGCACGGAGGTGTTCGGTAAGCGGGAGGGCCTCTGCCAGCCGTTCGCGTTCACCAGCGGTCCCCGGCTGATTGCCGCGACCAACTGCCGCACCGACGCCGACACCCAGGACAAGGAGCGGGTCGAGGGGATCGACCCGGCCACCGGCAAGCCGAAGTGGACGTACCGGGTCAAGACCGGCTGGCGGGTCGCGCAGGTCTACTCGACGGATCCGCTGGTGATTTCGCTGAAGAAGGGCGTGGGCGAGAGCGGGGCGTGGGCCATCGTCACGCTGCGGGACAACGGCACCTACCGCTCCCAGATGATCGGCGGCACGAACGAGAACTACGCCGTCACCTGCGACGTGGACCTTGCGGTGAGCGGCAGGAACCTCGACGGCTGCTCCGGGGTCGCGGCCGACGACGACACGTTCTACCTGGCGACCAAACCCGTGACCGTGGACTCCGCTCTCACCAACAAGGTCGTCGCGTTCGACCTGAACACCGGCAAGGCCAAGTGGAGGGCCGCCGCCCCGGCCGGGCAGATCATGCAGCCGCTTCGGATGGACGGCCGGAACGTGATCGTCCGGGTGGAGGGCACGTACCGGAAGGGCGGAGCCGTCGCCACCCTCGCACCGACGGGCGGCGCCCCGACGATGCTGCTGCGGCATCCGGCGTCGGCGTCCAAGGTCGAGAGCTCCTTCGGCGATGCGAGGCTGGTCTATGCCGACGGCCGCTCCATCCTGGTGTGCGCACGCGTCAGCGCGATCAACGACAAGGAGGAGAAGAAGGTGAAGACCGTCATGGCCTTCGGTCCCTGACGGTCCGCGGGTCCACGAGGTCTCTGATGGTTTGTTACGGATTCTTGCGGTCCTGACGGTCCGTCCAGGTTCCTGGCGATACGTGATGATGCGCGACGGTCCTTGATGCGCCGGACGCCCGCCGCCCGAAGTGATGTCAGTGTGCGAAGAGTTGGCACCCGCACATCGAGCGGCGCCCGGTGCGGTGCACTGGCCGCCGTCGTCAGAGGCGCGCTCCGGCTGCGTAACGGCGGCATCACGAGGCGGTTCTCCCTTGGGAACAGGGGATGAACCGACCCGGTGTTCGAATGCGTACGGGTGGTACAAAGAAGCCCCGCTCGACTGTCGTGACGCCGCGGGAACCATGCCCGATTCGCTCCTTTCCGAAGGGAATTCAGCCCTGCGGAATCGCGGGGGAGACCGGAACGGGCACCGGACCGCACGAAGGGGGACGTGCTGATGACCCAGCCGCCCAGCCAGCAACCGCCGCAGGGAGGCTTCGGCGCTCCGCAGGAGCCGCCGCAGGGGAGTCCTCAGCCGCCCGCGCAGCCGCCGCAGATGCCGGCCGCGCCTCCTGCCCAGCCGGGTTACGGCTCTCCGCAGGCACCGGGCCAGGAACCCGGCCAGGCACCCGGCTACGGCCACCCGCAGCAGCCCGGCCCGTACAGCCAGCCGGGCCCGTACGCCCAGCAGCCGGGCCCCTACGGCCAGCAGCCCGGACCGTACGGCCAGCAGCCCGGACCGTACGGCCAGCCGCAGCAGCCCGGTTACGGCCAGCCGCAGCAGCAGTACCCCGGCGCCCCGGTGCCCGGCGGTCCGGCGGGTCCCGGCGGCGGCAACCCCTTCAAGGGCAAGCCCGCAGTGATCATCGGCGCCGCGGTCGCGGCGCTGCTGGTCATCGGCGGTGGCGTGTTCCTCGCCACCAGCGGCGGTGACGACGACAAGAAGCCCGTCGCGCACGGGAGCGCCGACGACCAGAAGGCGAGCGCCTCGCCCTCCGTCAACGAGGGCAACGGGAACGGCGACGGTCGTGACGCCGGCGACGACCTCAACGCCGGGCGCAAGGCAGGCGAGGCGAAGGTCCTCTGGTTGCAGAAGAACGACGTCGACCTGCCGCGCAACGGCTCCGACGTGTACGGTCCGTGGGTCGTCGGCGACACCGTCGTCAAGGGCATGTACCGGGCGATATCCGGCTACTCCGCCGCCGACGGCAAGCAGAAGTGGACGCTGAAGCTGCCCGCGGACCTGTGCGCCGCGCCCGCCCAGGCCACCACGGACGGCAAGATCGTCATCGGGGTCAAGAACGGCACGACCGACAAGGCCGACTGCGCGGACCTGCAGATGATCGACCTCAACACCGGCAAGGCCGGCTGGAAGAAGCCGATCAAGCAGAACGGCATCTGGGACATGATGTCGGACATCTCCCTCGCCATCAGCGGCGACACTGTGACCGTCGGACGCACCGGCAACTCCAACGCCTACCGAGTCAGCGACGGCAAGGAGCTGTTCGGCAAGCAGTCGGGCAACTGCCAGCCGTACGCCTTCGCCGGCGGTACGAAGCTGATCGCCGCCTCCAGCTGCCGCACTGCCGACATCGAGAAGCCCCAGAACCAGATCCAGGAGCTCGACCCGGTCACCGGCAAGCCCAAGTGGACGTACCGCCCCGCCGTGGGCTGGGAGGTCGACCGGGTTTACTCGGTGAGCCCGCTCGTCGTCTCGCTGACCCAGAGAGAGAAGAAGAAGTGGAGCATCCTCGCCATCAAGGAGAACGGCACGCTCCGTTCCCAGCTGGTCGGCGACAAGGGTGACAAGTTCGCGCCGGACTGCGGCAGCGCGTTCGCTATTTTCGGCAAGTCGCTGGAAGGCTGTGTCGGCGTCGCCGCCGACGCCAACACCTTCTACATGGCGACCACGGCCGACTCCAGCGGCACCGCCCGTACGAACAAGGTCGTGGCGTTCGACCTGAACACCGGCAAGCCCAAGTGGAAGGCCGCGGCCCCGGCCGAGCGGATGATGACGCCGCTGCGGATGGAGGGCGGCAACGTGCTGCTCTACCTGGAGGCCTCGTACAACAAGGGCGGCGGGATCGCCACCCTGGCGCCGACTGGTGGTACCCCACAGGTGCTGTTGCAGCACCCGGCGTCGACGTCCCAGATCGAGAGCTCGTTCTACAACCCGAAGATTGTCTACGCGGACGGCCGTTCCTTCATCGCGAGCGGGCGGGTCAGCGCGGCCAACGACAAGGAAGAGCTGGAGACGAAGACCATGATGGCCTTCGGCAAGTGACGGCTCACGCAGGCACCCGACGGACCATGACCGACCACGCCAGGTACCGACCGACCAGCTCCCTTTCCCCCGAGGTACGTACGCCATGACACAGCCGCCCCAGCCGCCCAACGAGCCGCACCAGGGCGGGTTCGGCGCCCCGCAGGACCCACCGCCCGGAGGGTTCGGGGCACCGACCCCGCCGCCCGCCGACGCGTTCGGCAAGCAGCCGGCCCCGCAGCCCGCGTCGCCGCAGACGCCGCCCGCCGGTGGGTTCGGTGCTCCGCAGACGCCGCCCGCGGGTGGGTTCGGTGCTCCGCAGACGCCGCCCGCGGGTCCACCGCAGCAACAGCCCGGCTACGGCTACCCGCAGACACCGCCGCAGCAGCCCGGCTACGGCTACCCGCAGACACTTCCGGGCGGCGGGTACGGCATGCCGCCCGGTCAGCCCCCGCAGCAGGGGTACGGCTACCCGACCGCTCCGATGCAGCCGCAGCATGTGCCCCCACAGCAGGGCGGGAACGGCGGCAAGAAGTTCGGCACCCAGACGCAGATCATCGTCGCCGCGGTGGCCGCTGTGGCGCTGATCGTCGGCGGTGGCGTCTGGTTCTCCTCCAGCGGGGGCGACGGCGGCAAGAAGAAGGAGGCGTCCAACTCCACCGGCACCACCGGTGAGGACAAGGGCGGTTCCGGCGGCGGTCTCGGCGGCGGCAAGGAGAAGGCTCCGGCGAACACCAAGGCCACGGCCGCCTTCCAGCTCCCGGAACCGAAGGTCACCGACGTCACGTCGGTCAACGGTTCCTGGCTGACCGACAAGGCGTTCGTGAAGACCGGCGTGCACGAGATCGTCGCCTACGACAAGGTCAAGGGCACCAAGCTCTGGTCCATTCCGCTGGACGGCCAGCTCTGCGCCGCCTCCCGGCACATGTCCGAGGACTTCAAGACCGCCATCGCCTTCGAGGCGGGCAAGGCGACGAAGGCGAACAAGTACCCGCCGTGCACCCAGGTCGGTGCGCTCGACCTGACCACCGGCAAGCTGATGTGGAGCAAGTCGGTGACTGCCGCCAGCGGCGGTGACGCGCCGATCCGGTTCGACGAGATCACGCTCAGCGGCACCACGGTCGCCGCGGGCGGCACCGAGGGCGGCGCCGCATTCGACCTGGCGACCGGTGCCGAGCGCTGGAAGCCGAAGGTCAGCGCCGACGGGTGCTACGACAAGGGGTACGGCGGCGGCGACGCGCTCGCCGTGGTCCGCAAGTGCGGTACGTACGACGACCCGCAGCTCGTCATCCAGGCGCTGAACCCGACCACCGGAGCCCCGCTCTCCTCGTACAAGATGCCGCCCGGCGTCGAGTACGCGAGCATCGTCTCCACCAAGCCGCTGGTCGTCGCCGCCGACGTCGGCAACACCGCCGGTGACGGCAGCGGGATCTCGGACTTCTTCTCGATCGACGCGTCGACCGGCAAGCTGCTCACCAAGATCGCCGCGGACGGCGCGAAGTACGCCGCCCGCTGCGGCTCCACCGAGGTCGAGACCTGCCAGCATCTCGCGGTCGGCAACAACCGCATCTACCTGCCGACCGAGCAGCACGAGGGGAGTACGGGCGAATACGGCGACACCAACGAGATCGTCTCGTTCGACCTCACCACCGGCAAGCCGACCAGCGACAAGGCCGACGCGGGTGACCGGTACACGATGTTCCCGATCCGTATGGACGGGTCCAACATCATCGCGTACAAGGAGCCCCCGTACGACAAGGGCGGCCAGATCGTCTCCATCGACGGCTCCACCTTCAAGCAGACCGTGCTGCTGGAGAACCCGGCCGACGAGGCCGACCGGGACGCGGAGACCAGCTTCTCCGCGGACTACGCCGAGTTCCTCTACTCGGGCGGCCGGCTGTTCATCTCCGAGACGATGGTGAGCAAGCGGGGCAACAGCTCGCTCGACGCCGATCGGCACCTCGCGGTCTCGTTCGGCGCCGGCTGACGCCGGCGCCGAACCACCACGCACCACGGCCTTGCCGGTCGATCGTCCGACCGGCAGGGCCGTTCGTTTGTCGCCCGGTTCCTGCCTCCTTCTGCCCGCTTGGCATCGGCCAAGTTCCCCTGAACGGCACATGATTGGGCATTCCGGGGGGCTTCTGCCTGGTAAGGGGCACACGAGGTCGAACAAGCGTGTAGCTTGCCGGGTCAAGAGGGCCGGGGGGCCTGGGTCCTGATAGGGGGTTCTCGATGGGCGTGCGGCTCATGGTGGTCGATGACCACCGACTGCTTGCCGAGGCGCTCGCCTCGGCGCTGAAATTGCGGGGCCACCGGGTGCTGGCGGCGGCCGCGCCGACCGCCGGCGCGGCGGACGTCGTGGTGAGCCGCGCCCCGGAGGTCTGCTTGTTCGGTACCGCGACGCCCGCCGACCCGGGCGCCTTCGACCCGATCGCCCGGATCAAACGGGAGCGCCCGCAGGTGGCGGTCGTGGTGCTCGGACCGGTGCCCAGCCCTCGCGGGATCGCGGCCGCTTTCGCCGCCGGCGCCACCGGATACGTCAGGCACGACGAGCGGATAGAGGGCGTCGAGCGGGCGATGGTCAAGGCGCGCGCCGGGGAGACGGCGGTCGCGCCGCAACTGCTCCAGGGCGCCTTCGCCGAGCTGCTCAACCCGGCCGTCCAGCCGGACGACGAAGGACAGCGGCTCCTGCAGATGCTCACCCCCCGCGAGATCGAGGTCCTGGTGCGGGTCGCGGAGGGCGAGGACACCCGGCTGATCGCGGTCGGGATGCGGATCGCGCCGAGCACCGCCCGTACACATGTGCAGCGGGTGCTGATGAAGCTGGGCGTCGGCTCCCGGCTGGAGGCCGCGGCGCTCGCGGCCCGCACCGGGCTGCTGGAACGGGCGGCGGTGGACACAGGGCAGAAGGGGCCGGACCCTGTGTGACATTCGGTCCCCGTGGGCAGTGCGCCGACTGCTCAGGAATCGGTGCCGGTGCCAGTGTCGGAGCCGCCCGGAGCCTCGGCCGGGCGCAGCTTCAGACGCACCGGGAAGAACAGCCCGAGGACCAGGGCCGGCCCTGTCCAGAGGTTGATGTGGACGCCCTCGGCCTTCTTCGGGTCGACGTCGGACGGGTTGATCCCGGTGATCGTGACGATCGCCCCGTAGACCACGAAGAGGTCGCCGACGATCCGCCGGATGTCGAAGAGGCGGGCCGCGGTCGCGGATGTGCGCTCCGGTTCGGAGACTTCCTTGTGCCGGTCGGAGAGGGTGATGCCTCCGATCGGACCTGGGGCAGGCAGCAGAGAGCGGCGGGGCGTCCTCGCCCCCGGTTGTGGGGAGCCGGAGGCCTTCGGCCAGGTATCGCATGTGGGGGTACTCGCTTCGTTGCACGAACTGAACCCGAAGCAACCACGTTATTGCGCAAATAAAGATTCTTCCTGGGGTTCCTTGTTCGATGGTGATCGAATGAGAGGAAAGATCCAGATTCAACGTGCGTGACCTCGCAAGAAGTGCAGGAGCGAGGGCGTCGCATCATTGACGCCCGTGTTGACTTGTGGTTTGTTGTGGTTGGTTATGTTTGGAGGAACCTGGTGAAGAAGACGGTTACCATGCTCGCCGACGGCCGGGAGCTGCTCTACTACGACAGTCGCGACGACGTGGTCCGGGGCGCTGTCGACCGGCGGCCGCTCGATGCCGTCTCGACCTCATCGGAAGTCCGCCGCGACCCCCTTCTCGGGGACAGCGTCGCCATCGCCTCGCACCGCCAGGGGCGCACGTACCACCCGCCGGCCGACGAGTGCCCGCTCTGCCCGTCCCGGGACGGCCGGCTCAGCGAGATCCCCGACGACAGTTACGACGTGGCCGTCTTCGAGAACCGCTTCCCCTCGCTCGCCGGGGACTCCGGCCGCTGCGAGGTCGTCTGCTTCACCTCCGACCACGAGGCGTCCTTCGCCGACCTCACCGAGGAGCAGGCCGGCCTGGTCCTGGAGGCATGGACCGACCGCACGGCCGAACTCGCCGAGCTTCCCCAGGTCAAGCAGGTGTTCTGCTTCGAGAACCGGGGCGCCGAGATCGGCGTGACGCTCGGTCATCCGCACGGGCAGATCTACGCGTACCCGTTCGTCACCCCGCGCACCGAGCTGATGCTCCGCTCGACGGAGGCGCACCGCGAGCGGACCGGCCGCAACCTCTTCGACGACGTCGTGGCCCGCGAGCTGGCCGACGGCGAGCGGATCGTGCTGACCGGTGAGCACTGGGTGGCGTTCGTGCCCTACGCGGCGCACTGGCCGTACGAGATCCACCTCCACCCGCGCCGGCGCGTCCCCGACCTGCGCGAACTCGACGATGCCGCGCGCACGGAGTTCGCACAGATCTATCTGGAGCTCTTGAGGCGATTCGACCGGATCTTCGGCCCCGGTGAGCCGCCGACGCCGTACATCTCGGCCTGGCACCAAGCGCCGTTCGGGGTGCCCGGGCGGGAGGAGTTCGGGCTGCACCTCGAGCTTTTCACCATCCGACGCACCTCCGGCAAACTGAAGTTTCTCGCGGGTTCCGAGTCCGGCATGAATGTGTTCATCAATGATGTGCCGCCGGAGGCCGCGGCACAGCGACTGCGAGAGGTAGCGAGCGAGTGAGCAAGCCCCAGAAGAAGTACCTGGTCACGGGTGGCGCGGGATATGTCGGCAGTGTGGTTGCCGCGCATCTTCTGGAGGCCGGTCACGCGGTGACCGTCCTCGACGACCTGTCGACCGGGTTCCGGGAGGGTGTCCCGGTCGGGGCCGAGTTCATCGAGGGCCGCATCCAGGACGCCGCCCGCTGGCTGGACTCCTCCTACGACGGGGTGCTGCACTTCGCCGCGTACTCCCAGGTCGGCGAGTCCGTCACCGACCCGGAGAAGTACTGGGTGAACAACGTCGGCGGATCCATCGCGCTGCTCGCCGCGATGCGCGACGCGGGGGTCCGCACCCTGGTCTTCTCCTCCACCGCCGCGACCTACGGCGAACCGGTCTCCAGCCTCATCACGGAGTCCGACCCGACCGCGCCCACCAGCCCGTACGGCGCCACGAAGCTGGCCGTCGACCACATGATCACCGGCGAGGCGGCCGCGCACGGACTGGCCGCGGTCTCGCTGCGGTACTTCAACGTGGCGGGTGCGTACGGCAGTTGCGGCGAACGCCACAGTCCGGAGTCGCACCTCATCCCGCTCGTGCTTCAGGTCGCGCTCGGGCAACGCGAGTCGATCTCCGTGTACGGCGACGACTACCCGACCCCCGACGGGTCCTGCGTACGCGACTACATCCACGTCGCCGATCTTGCCGAGGCCCACCTCCTCGCCCTGAACGCGGCCACCGCGGGCGAGCACCTGATCTGCAACCTCGGCAACGGAAACGGTTTCTCGGTGCGCGAGGTCATCGAGACCGTCCGCAAGGTCACCGGTCACCCGGTCCCCGAGATTGCGGCCCCGCGCCGCGCCGGCGACCCCGCCGTGCTGGTGGCCTCCGCCACCACCGCCAGGGAGCGGCTCGGCTGGCAGCCGTCCCGCGCCGACCTGGCCGGAATCGTCTCCGACGCCTGGACGTTCGCCCGCCGAGAGGAGCCCACCGCCCCATGACCGACAACGCAGAGCTGGTCACCGCTTTCACCGAGCTGTACGGCACCGCCCCCGAAGGAGTCTGGGCGGCCCCCGGCCGGGTCAACCTGATCGGCGAGTACACCGACTTCAACGACGGCTTCGTGATGCCGCTCGCGCTGCCGCACACCGCGCGCGCGGCCGTCGCCCGCCGCACCGACGGCGAGCTGCGGCTGCACTCCACCGACGTGCCAGGCGGTGTCGTCCAGCTGAGGGTCGACGAGCTGGTACCGCACGAGGGCCACGGCTGGGCGGCGTACCCGGCCGGTGTCGTCTGGGCCCTGCGCGAGGCGGGCCACCAGGTCACCGGCGCGGACATCCAGCTGACCTCGACCGTCCCGACCGGCGCCGGGCTCTCCTCGTCGGCCGCCCTCGAAGTGGTCACCGCGCTCGCGCTGAACGACCTCTTCGAACTCGGCCTGTCCGCTGCCGAGCTGGCGGTGCTGGCGCAGCGTGCCGAGAACGCGTTCGTCGGCGTGCCGTGCGGGGTCATGGACCAGATGGCGTCGGCGTGCTGCGTCGAGGGCCACGCCCTGCACCTCGACACCCGTGACCTCACCCAGCGCCAGGTCCCGTTCGACCTGGCCGCGCACGGTCTGCAGCTGCTGGTGGTCGACACCCGGGTCAAGCACGCGCTGGGCGACGGCGCGTACGCGGAGCGGCGGGCCGGCTGCGAGGCGGGCGCCCGGGCGCTGGGCATAGGGACGCTGCGCGATCTTCCGTACGAGGGTCTGGGTGCCGCGCTCGAGACGCTCGCCGCAGGCGCGGACGAGTCGGTCGTGCGGTACGTACGCCATGTGGTCAGCGACAACGCGCGGGTGGAGCAGGTCATCGCACTGCTCGACGCGGGCGAGGTGCGGGCCGCGGGACCGGTGCTCACCGCGGGTCATGTCTCGCTCCGCGACGATCTGCGGGTCTCCTGCCCGGAACTGGACCTGGTGGTCTCGACGGCGAACGCGTCCGGGGCGCTCGGTGCGCGGATGACCGGCGGCGGCTTCGGTGGTTCGGCGATCGTGCTGGTGGACGAGGCGGACGCGGACGCGGTCACCAAGTCGGTGCTGGAGGCATTCACCTCGGCCGGGTACGCGACGCCCGGCGTCTTCCCGGCGGTTCCGTCGGCAGGCGCCCGTCGCATCGGGTGAAGCGTATTGCTGTGGTGCAGCCGCTCACCCAGCAGAAGGCGACGATCTTTGTCTACTTCTGTCTCAAGACGAAACATGAACCACACCCTAAACACCGAGGTTCATCAGTTCTGTGAATTGCCTTCCGCTCCGGGCCTCCGGCCGTACGCTGATGCTCAGCACCGGTGGGGGCCGGTGCTAATTCAGGGGTACGAGACAGTCGGGCACGACGCCCTGGGGCGGGGTGGCAGTCGGCACACGGCGGCGGCCGTGGAACTGCGGTTCATCCTCATCGCTCCGGGCGTCGTGCCCGCACTGGTCCGTCCCGTTCGGGGGGTCCTGGGGTGGCCCCGGAACTGATGCAGTGTGGGGGTCCCTGTGGTTCGTATCCGGGTTCTCGTGGTGGACGACCACCGCATTTTCGCCGAGTCGCTCGCGGCGGCACTCGCGGCGGAACCGGACGTCGAGGTGGCGGCGGCGGGCAGCGGCCCGGCCGCGCTTCGGTGTCTGGAGCGGGCGGCCGCCGAAGGCCGTAGGTACGACGTGATACTCGTCGATGCCGAACTGGGCATCCTGGCGACGGCCAATGGACGCACCGTCCCCGGCCCGGTCCCGGTCCCCGCCCCGAGAAGTGGGGAACACGCCCCGGTCGACGGGATCTCGCTGGTCGCCGGGGTCCGCGCGGGCCAGCCGTCCGTGCGTACGGTGGTGCTCGCCGAGAAGGACGACCCGCGCCGGGCCGCGCTGGCGCTGCAGGCCGGGGCCTCCGGCTGGGTCGCCAAGGACTGCTCGCTGCAACGGCTGCTCACGGTCATCCGGGGGGTGCTCCGCGACGAAACGCATCTGCCTCCGGCGCTGCTCACCGGTGTCCTGCGCGAGCTGACGGCAGCCCGCAAGCACCGCACCGAGAGCGAGCAGCTGGTCGAGTCGCTGACCCCGCGTGAGCGCGAGGTGCTGCGCTGCATGGTGGCGGGGCTGGGCCGCAAGGCGGTGGCGGAGCGGCTGTACCTCTCCCCGCACACGGTCCGTACGCATATGCAGAACGTGCTGGGGAAGCTGGGCGTGCACTCGACACTGGCCGCGGTGGCGCTGGCCCGACGCGCCGGTGTCGGACCGGCCGAGCTATCCGGGGATGTTGTCGAACGGGGCGGTCAACTGGCGTAGCAGTCCGGCCAGTTCGCCGCGTTGGTGGCGGGAGAGCTCGCCGAGGATGGCGCGCTCCTGGGCGAGCAGTCCGGCCAGCGACTGGTCGGCCTTGTCGCGCCCCTCCGCGGTGAGCCGGACCAGCACGCCGCGCCGGTCGCTGGGGTCGGGGAGCCGTTCGACGAGGTTCTTCTTGGTCAGCCGGTCGATGCGGTTGGTCATCGTGCCCGAGGTGACCAGCGTCTGGGTGAGCAGCTGACCGGGGGAGAGCTGGTACGGGGCCCCGGCGCGGCGCAGCGACGTCAGTACGTCGAACTCCCACGGCTCGAGATTGTGCTCGGAGAAGGCGATCCGGCGGGCCCGGTCGAGGTGACGGGCCAGGCGTGAGACGCGGCTGAGCACCTCAAGCGGTTCCACGTCGAGGTCGGGGCGCTCGCGACGCCATGCAGCGACCAGCCGGTCAACCTCGTCCTCCATGTGGATCAGTGTAAAGGGTCTGTCGACATGAAGTCTCTTGAATCCGAGTGTCTTGACATCAAGATAACTTCCGCCGATCCTGGCTGCCATGACGACACCGGCCTGGGATCCGCAGCAGTACCTGCGCCACGCGGACCACCGCACCCGCCCGTTCCAGGATCTCCTGTCCCGCATCCCGGAGCCCCCGGCCGCCCCTGCGCCCCGCATCGCGGACCTGGGCTGCGGCGCGGGCAACGTCACGGCACTCCTCGCGGCCCGCTGGCCGGCGGCCCGGATCACCGGGTACGACAACTCCCCCCAGATGCTGGAACAGGCCCGCGCCCACGCCACACCCCTCCTGGACTTCGCCGAGGCCGACGCGACGACCTGGACGCCGGCGGCACCGTACGACCTGATCGTCTCCAATGCCCTGCTCCAGTGGGTCCCCGGCCACGCCCGCCGCTTCCCCGACTGGCTGAACGGCATCACCCCGGGCGGCACGTTCGCCTTCCAGGTCCCCGGCAACTTCGACCAGCCCACCCACACCCTGATGCGCGAACTGGCGGAGTCCCCGCGCTGGCGCTCCCGCCTGACCGGCGTCCTGCGCCACGCCGACGCGGTCCTCAGCCCCACCGCCTATCTGGACGCCCTGACGGCCCCCGGCATCACGGCGGACGTCTGGGAGACCACGTACCTGCACCTCCTCCAGGGTGAGGACGCCGCCCTCGACTGGGTGAAGGGCACGGGCCTGCGCCCCGTCCTGACGGCGCTCGCGGACGACCCGGAGGCGCACGAGGCGTTCCTCGCCGAATACCGGGACCTGCTGCGCACCGCGTACCCGAAGGGTCCGCACGGCACCGTCTTCCCGTTCCGCCGCATCTTCGCCGTCGCTCACAAGGAGAAGTGATGATCGCCGCAGTGGACCACGTCCAACTGGCCGCCCCGGCAGGCTCGGAGCCTGCCCTGCGCACGTACTACGTGGACGTCCTGGGAATGACCGAGCTTCCCAAGCCCCCGGTCCTGGCGGCCCGCGGGGGCTGCTGGTTCCAGGCGGGCCCGGTCCAGCTCCATCTGGGCATCGAGAAGGATTTCCGCCCGGCGAGGAAGGCCCATCCCGGTTTGCGCGTCACGGGCATCGAGGCGTACGCGTCCCGGCTGGAGGCCCATGGCGCGGAGGTCCGCTGGGACACCGGCCTGCCGGGCCACCGGCGCTTCTTCTCCCACGACCCGGTGGGCAACCGGCTGGAGTTCCTGGAGCCGGTGGGGGCCTGAACGCGCGAGGGCCCCGCCACCGGGTCTACCGGTGACAGGGCCCCGCTCATGCGATGGCGCGCCGCTGATCAGTTCAGGATGGAGTACGTCCCCCAGCCGCCACCGATCCTGACCGGGGCGGTGAACTGGCCGCTGCCGTTCGAGGTGTAGAGGTAGAGGCTGCCGTTGCGGTCGACACCGACGAGGTCGGCCTTGCCGTCCCCGTTGAGGTCGCCGGGCGTGGCCAGCTTCGCGTACGTGTTCCAGCCCTTGCCGACGGGGAACGGCGACAGGAACGGCCGGTGCACGTCGCCCGTACCCCGGTACATGTAGAGCGTGCCCGCGGCGTTGCGGGCCAAAATGTCGGCACGGCCGTCACCGGTGAAGTCACCGGAGCCGACGATCACGTTGTACGTGTTCCAGCCGCCGCCGACCTTGACCCGGGCACCGAAACCGCTGCCCGTGCCGTTGCCGGGGTGGACGTACAGGTAGCCGCTGGTGTCGCGGGTCAGCAGGTCACCCTTGCCGTCGCCGGTCAGGTCGCCGGGGCCGACCGTGATGTTGTAGCTGCCCCAGTTGCTGCTGATCTTGGGAACGGGGCCCGGCGCGTAGCTGTAGTTGTAGACCCCGCCGTCGAACACCTCCAGCAGATCGACCAGGGTGTTCTCGTTGAGCGAGGACGCGTGGAAGGGCTTGGCACCCTTCCAGCCGCCGTCGTCGCTCAACTTGTAGCGCGGGGTGAGGGTGCCGTTGTTCAGCGACCAGTAGGACCAGAGGGTGCCCTTGGTGTCGAGCCCGAGAAGGTCGTTCTTGCCGAAGTCCGGGTTGCCACCGGCGCCGGCGAGGAGCGACGCCACGTTCAGGCCGGTGCCGCTCGCGACGCGGGTCGCGAGTTCGCCGCCGTTGCCGGTGGCGAGATAGACGAAGACGTCACCGTTCACCGCGCGGGCGAGCAGGTCACCGCGGCCGTCACCGTTCAGGTCGTCGACGCCGATGACCTGGTTGTAGATCTTCCAGCCGTGACCGACCCGGACGCGTTCCGCGAACGGGGCCGCCTTGGAGCCGGTGCCCGCGTAGAAGTACAGGTCGCCGGAGACGGTCCGGCCGTAGAGATCGGCGATGCCGTCCCCGTTGACGTCGTTCGCCCCGATGAGCTGGTCGTACGTGCCCCAGCCCTTGCCGACCAGGACCCGCGCGGAGAACGGGGCGGTGGTCGTGTTGCCGGTGGCCGCGTACAGGTACAGCTCGCCCGCGGGCGTGCGGGCCAGCAGGTCGGACCGTCCGTCGCCGGTCAGGTCACCGGGGGAGAGGACCTTGTTGTAGATCTGCCAGCCCTTGCCGGTCCAGGCCGCGTTGCCGGTGCCCGCCGCCGACATGCCCGCCCGGAACGAGAGCGAGCCGTAGGGCGACAGGGTCAGGACGTCCGCGACCCCGTCACCCGTCTGGTCGCCGACCGGAATGATGTCCTTGTGCGCCGACGGAACCTTGCCGGGGATCTCGAATGCATACGCCTGATCGGCGGTGCTCGGCGAGATGAAGAGTTCGGCGTCGTACGTCCGGTAGATCAGGTCGGAGTAGCCGTCATCGTCGAAGTCCGCACGAGGCTTTGCCGCAACGACCGCGCCGCCCGCACCCTCCGCCGCTGCCGCCTTCTGCTTCTGGGTGGTGTGCTTCGGCAGGGTCAGGGTCGGCTGCAGTCCCGTCGAGGACGTGGGCCGCTCGGTCACGGTGCGGTGCGGTGCGGGAGCGTCATCGGCCGAAGCCGGGGCGGCCAGCAGCATGCCGGCCGAGAGAACAAGAGCGGTACAGGCCGCGATCCGGCGCGCGCGCTTCGGGCGCGCGGGGACGGACCGGGTGGGTTCCACAGAAGACAAAGCCCCCCCAGGGGTAAGTGGTGGAACAGGGTCGAACGAGTTCACGGATGTGTTACATGCGTAGTGAACTGTTCCCGGGATGTTCACAGACTCTATAGCTGTAACGCACAGGACTAAAGTGTTTAAGGATAATGAGTGGGGTTTTCTGCTGCTCGGAGCGGCAGGGCGGCAGTACAGAAGCCGCGGAGGCCGCAGCGGTGCGGCGTCACGGTGGGCTATGCGCCGCTCACGGCCTCGGTCACCAGCTCCAGATCCACCGGCATGACCGCGATCAGGACAGTCCCGTCCGATGACGCGCACTCCACGATCCGGGAACCCGGATTGATGACCAGGCCCTCACGTGTCGATACCGCGCGCACCGCGGTCCGGTGCAGATCCTCGGGGAGAACGACCGCCGACCTGCCGTAGGCGGGGCGCCAGGTCAGGGGCTTCGCGTTGATGAGCAGCTGCCCGGGGCGCCAGCGGTTGCCGTGGGACGCCCGCTTGATCATGCAAGGGATCCCGGTCGGTGCTCCGTCGGCCGCCCGGGCCCTCCTCCGCCGGTGTCTGCGGCGGATCAGCATGCCGACGAGAGAACCGACGACGCCGAGCACCACACAATCGATCACGAATTCGATCACACTTGTATTGAAACAGGTGGGGGACGCCGAGGGATGAGCTCGGGCCGGCCCCGCCGCCCGCCCGTCCGGCACCGGCGTACCGCGTGCGGCCGGCTCCTGTCGGGTCAGTTCTTCCGGTGCCCCATCAGGCGCGGCTTCGACTCCAGGTTCTCCAGGCCGTGCCAGGCCAGGTTCACCAGATGCGCCGCCACCTCCGCCTTCTTCGGCTTGCGGACGTTCAGCCACCACTGGCCCGTCAGCGCCACCATGCCGACCAGCGCCTGCGCGTACAGCGGGGCGAGCTTCGGGTCGAAGCCGCGGGCCTTGAACTCCAGTCCCAGGATGTCCTCGACCTGGGTGGCGATGTCGCTGATCAGGGAGGCGAACGTGCCGGTCGACTGGGCGACCGGGGAGTCGCGGACCAGGATGCGGAAGCCGTCCGTGTACATCTCGATGTAGTCGAGCAGCGCGAACGCCGCCTGTTCCAGGAGTTCGCGCGGGTGGCCGGCGGTCAGGGCGCTGGTGACCATGTCGAGGAGCTGGCGCATCTCGCGGTCGACCACGACGGCGTACAGGCCCTCCTTGCCGCCGAAGTGTTCGTAGACGACCGGCTTGGAGACGCCGGCGCGGGCCGCGATCTCCTCCACCGAGGTGCCCTCGAAACCCTTGTCGGCGAAGAGGGTGCGGCCGATGTCCAGCAACTGTTCGCGGCGTTCCTTGCCGGTCATCCTCACGCGGCGGGTACGCCGGGCGGAGGAGGGACGGTTCTTCTCGTTGCTCGTGCTGCCGTCGGTCGCCACGTCGTCAATCATGCCGCGTCGGCGTGCGCGGACTCGCGCCGGGAGTCGATCCGGCGGGACTCGATCCGGGCGGAGTCCGGCCAGCGCACGTCGTACGCCCAGCCGAGCTTCTCGAACCAGCGGATCAGCCGGGCACTGGAATCGATCTGGCCCCTCATCACCCCGTGCCGGGCGCTCGTCGGATCCGCGTGGTGCAGGTTGTGCCACGACTCGCCGCAGGAGAGGACCGCCAGCCACCACACATTCCCGGACCGGTCACGGGACTTGAACGGGCGCTTGCCGACCGCATGACAGATGGAGTTGATCGACCAGGTGACGTGGTGCAGAAGCGCCACCCGCACGAGAGAGCCCCAGAAGAACGCCGTCGCCGCTCCCCACCACGACATCGTCACCAGACCGCCGACCAGCGGCGGGATCGCCAGCGACACGATCGTGAGGGTGAGGAAGTGGCGGGAGATCCCGCGGATCGCGGGGTCCTTGATCAGGTCCGGGGCGTATTTCTGCTGCGGGGTCTGCTCCTCGTCGAACATCCAGCCGATGTGCGCCCACCACAGCCCCTTCATCAGGGCAGGGAGCGTCTCGCCGAACCGCCACGGCGAGTGCGGGTCGCCCTCGGCGTCGGAGAAGCGGTGGTGCTTGCGGTGGTCGGCCACCCAGCGCACCAGCGGGCCTTCCACGGCCAGCGATCCGGCAACGGCCAAGGCGATGCGGAGCGGGCGCTTCGCCTTGAAGGAGCCATGGGTGAAGTAGCGGTGGAAGCCGATCGTGATGCCGTGGCACCCGATGAAGTACATCGCGACCAGCAGACCGAGATCGAGCCAGCTCACACCGCGGCCCCAGGCCAGCGGCACCGCCGCGACCAGGGCCATGAACGGCACCACGATGAACAGCAGCAGGGCGATCTGTTCGATCGACCGCTTGTTGTCGCCGCCGAGCGTGGCGGAAGGGATTGCCGGACCGTCGGCCGCCGCCGGGGCGTCGTCGATCACATCGGGGCTGGTGTTCATGGGAAGTCCCCTGGAGGGTGAGGAGTACGAGGACAACTCTGGCTACGCATCCGTAACCTACGGTTTCGTAAGTATGGCAGCGCGGAGGCCCGCAGCACGAGAGCTGAGCCGACGGAGCTACCGCTCCACCGGGCCTACGAGGGCTGCGGGCAACGCCGACGGCACGGACACCTATCCTGGAAGCGTCGGACAGCGCGGTCCGCACTCTGCTTTCCGGGGCGGCGACAGCACCGCTGTGCCCGCGGTCCCCGGACCCCCTTGTGGGGAGACGCTTCGCGACGCACCTCCTCAATCACTGCAAGGAGCCGCACACAGTGAGCAGTGCCGACCAGACCCCCGCCGCCAGCCCCGAGCTGCGCGCCGACATCCGACGCCTCGGCGATCTGCTGGGCGAGACCCTCGTACGTCAGGAGAGCCAGGAACTCCTCGACCTCGTCGAGCGTGTCCGCGCCCTGACCCGTACCGACGGCGAGGCAGCCGCCGAACTCCTCGGCGAAACGGACCTGGAGACCGCCGCGCAGCTGGTGCGCGCCTTCTCCACCTACTTCCACCTCGCCAACGTCACCGAGCAGGTCCACCGCGCCCACGAGATGCGCGACCGGCGCGCCGCCGAGGGCGGTCTGCTGGCCCGTACCGCCGACCGGCTGAAGGACGCGGACCCCGAGCACCTGCGCGCGACCGTCAAGAACCTCAACGTACGGCCCGTCTTCACCGCGCACCCGACCGAGGCCGCGCGGCGCTCCGTGCTGAACAAGCTCCGCCGCATCGCCGAGCTGCTGGATACCCCCGTCATCGAGGCCGACCGGCGCCGCCACGACCTGCGGCTCGCCGAGAACATCGACCTCATCTGGCAGACCGACGAGCTGCGCGTCGTCCGCCCGGAGCCGGCCGACGAGGCCCGTAACGCCATCTACTACCTCGACGAGCTGCACGCCAACGCCGTCGGGGACGTACTCGAGGACCTCGCCGCCGAGCTGGAGCGGGTCGGCGTCGAACTTCCCGCGGGCACCCGCCCGCTGACCTTCGGCACCTGGATCGGCGGCGACCGCGACGGCAACCCCAACGTGACGCCCGCCGTCACCTGGGACGTGCTGATCCTGCAGCACGAGCACGGCATCACCGACGCGCTGGAGCTCATCGACAATCTGCGCGGACTGCTCTCCAACTCCATCCGCTACACGGGCGCCACCGACGAGCTGCTCACCTCCCTCCAGGCCGACCTGGAGCGGCTCCCCGAGATCAGCCCGCGCTACAAGCGACTGAACTCCGAGGAGCCGTACCGCCTCAAGGCCACCTGCATCCGGCAGAAGCTCCTCAACACCCGCGAGCGGCTGGCCAAGGGCACCCCGCACCGCCCCGGCTGCGACTACCTCGGCACCGCCGAGCTCATCGAGGACCTGGTGCTCATCCAGACCTCGCTGCGCGAGCACCGCGGCGGTCTCTTCGCCGACGGCCGGATGAACCGCACGATCCGCACGCTCTCCGCGTTCGGTCTGCAGCTCGCCACCATGGACGTACGTGAGCACGCGGACGCCCACCATCACGCCCTCGGCCAGCTCTTCGACCGGCTCGGCGAGGAGTCCTGGCGGTACGCCGACATGCCGCGCGACTACCGGCAGAAGCTGCTCGCCAAGGAGCTCCGCTCGCGCCGCCCGCTCGCCCCGACCCCGGCCCCGCTGGACGCCGCGGGCGCGAAGACCCTCGGTGTCTTCCTCACCGTCAAGGAGGCGTTCGAGCGGTTCGGCCCCGAGGTCATCGAGTCGTACATCATCTCGATGTGCCAGGGCGCCGACGACGTCTTCGCCGCCGCCGTCCTCGCCCGCGAGGCCGGTCTGATCGATCTGCACAGCGGCTGGGCCAAGATCGGCATCGTGCCGCTCCTGGAGACCACCGACGAGCTGCGCGCCGCCGATGTGATCCTCGACGAGATGCTCGCCGACCCCTCGTACCGACGGCTCGTCTCGCTCCGTGGCGACGTCCAGGAGGTCATGCTCGGGTACTCCGACTCCTCCAAGTTCGGCGGCATCACCACCTCGCAGTGGGAGATCCACCGGGCGCAGCGCCGGCTGCGTGACGTCGCGCACCGCTACGGCGTTCGGCTGCGGCTCTTCCACGGCCGCGGCGGCACCGTCGGCCGTGGTGGCGGCCCCTCGCACGACGCGATCCTCGCGCAGCCGTGGGGCACGCTGGAGGGCGAGATCAAGGTGACCGAGCAGGGCGAGGTCATCTCCGACAAGTACCTCATCCCGGCGCTCGCCCGGGAGAACCTGGAGCTGACCGTCGCGGCCACCCTCCAGGCCTCCGCGCTGCACACCGCGCCCCGCCAGTCCGACGAGGCCCTGGCCCGCTGGGACGCGGCGATGGACACCGTCTCCGACGCCGCGCACGACGCCTATCGCAAGCTGGTCGAGGACCCGGACCTGCCGGCGTACTTCTTCGCGTCCACCCCGGTCGACCAGCTCGCCGAGCTGCACCTGGGTTCCCGCCCGTCGCGGCGCCCGGACTCCGGCGCCGGTCTCGACGGCCTGCGGGCCATCCCGTGGGTCTTCGGCTGGACCCAGTCGCGGCAGATCGTGCCGGGCTGGTACGGCGTCGGCTCGGGGCTCAAGGCACTGCGCGAGGCCGGTCTGGACAGCGTTCTGGACGAGATGCACGAGCACTGGCACTTCTTCCGGAACTTCATCTCGAACGTGGAGATGACGCTCGCCAAGACCGACCTGCGGATCGCCCGCCACTATGTCGACACGCTCGTCCCCGACGAGCTGAAGCACGTCTTCGCCGACATCGAGGCCGAGCATGCGCTCACGGTGGAGGAAGTCCTGAAGGTCACCGGCGGGACCGAGCTGCTCGGCACCAGCCCCGTGCTCCAGCAGACGTTCGCCATCCGGGACGCCTACCTGGACCCGATCTCGTACCTCCAGGTCTCGCTGCTGGCCCGCCAGCGCCGTGCCGCCGAGCGCGGCGAGGAAGCCGACCCGCTGCTCGCCCGGGCCCTGCTGCTCACGGTGAACGGTGTCGCCGCGGGTCTGCGCAACACCGGCTGACCCTCTCACCCGCAGTACGACAGTGCCCCCACCGGACGTATCCGGTGGGGGCACTCCGCTGCGCGGACGTCAGTGCTGCTGGGCCTTGCGGCGGCGCATCACCAGGAAGCCGCCGGCCGCGGCGAGCGCCGCGGCGACCGCCGCCATCGTGCCGACCGGGGCACTGCTTCCGGTCTCGGCGAGGTTGCCGGACGCGCCGCCCTGGGTGGCCGGGGCACCGGCCGGGGTGCTTTCCGAGGGGGACGGGGCGCCGGACGGCTGCTCGCCGCCGGGAGCGGACGGGCTGGTGGACGGCGTGGCCGAGGGCTTCTCGCCGGGCTTCGTGGGCTCTTCGCCGGGCTTGGTGGGTTCCTCGCCGGGCTTCGTGGGCTCTTCGCCGGGCTTGGTGGGTTCCTCGCCGGGCTTCGTGGGTTCTTCGCCGGGCTTGGTGGGTTCCTCACCGGGCTTGCCCGGCTCGCAGTCGGTCTTGAAGACCTTGTGCTTGGCCTTGCCGTTCTCGCCCTCGAAGTTCCAGAACAGCTTGTACTGGCCGTCGGGCAGGGTCATGTCGGAGGTACGGCCGTGGCCGGAACCATCGAGCGCGAAGGCGCCCGTCTTGACCGTTTCGCCCTTGTCCAGGTCATTGTTGGCCCAGGCCTCGATGTGCCACTGGACCTTCTGGGCGGCGTCGAAGCCGAAGGCGTCGAGGTAGAAGGAGCAGACCTTCGGCTCGTTCCTGCGAAGCTCCTCGCCGGTCTTGGCGTCGTGGATCTTCACCGTGCCGTTGTCGCCCTTGGGCGTCGCGAGGGCAGAAGGTGCCAGCAGCATCGAGGCGGTCACCGCGGTGACCAGAGCGCCGGCGGGAATGAGTATGCGCATATGGGCAGTCCAACGTAGAGGATGAGGGATGCCGTGGGGGGGATCGGCCAAGCCTCGTAGGGATGCCGTGGGGGGATCGGCCCAGCCTCGTGTGGTTGCTTCCGCCGGTCAAGTTTGATGTGTCCGCATCCGTCCCCCTGTGTAGCGCTCTGCCTCAATGGTTCCGGGTAACGATCGGGCGAATGTGCGACTCCGGTACGGGAGTCCACGCCTCGGGGCGTCCCGGGGAAGGGCTCGGAGCGCGCGGCCCGGGAGCCGCTCAGGGTGAGGCTCAGAGCGCGATGAACGTCGCCACCAGCAGGGCCGCGCCCGCGATCCCGGTTCCCCACGCGGTCCGGGTGAGCCGCAGGCCGCCGCCGATGATCAGGGCGGCGAGCAGCAGTGCGCCGCCGAGCGGCACCCAGGAGTGCAGGAAGCCCGGCACCCCGGTGCGTACGACCTCGTCGGTGCCGGGCTTCACGACGACCGGGAACCTGCCGCCCTTCTGTACCGCGACGGACCGCTCGACCGTCACACGCGAGCGCGCGGTGGCGTGCTCGGCGGGGGCGAAAGGTCCCGTGCAGACGTCGGCGCCGCAGCCGGTGACGGTCATCGTGCCGTGCTCACGGCCCTTGGCGAGGACGATGTGCTGCGCCGAGGACCAGGACGACAGGACGCCCGCGACGAGCAACAGCAGGACGACGCAGCCCAGGGCGGCGCTGCGGCCGTAGAACAGTGCGCGGTGGGAGGTGCTCCGCTTCATGGGGAGCGATCCTTGGGCAGACGAACGCTTTCGGTCAACTTCACGTCCGACCAATGTCGGAAATGGTCCAGGATCGCCCTGCTATCTCATGAGTTGTACGCGCTCTGTGCGCGCTCAAGACCCTCCGCGAGCAGGCACTCCACCGAGTCCGCCGCCCGGTCCACGAAATAGCCGAGCTCCTTGCGCTCGGTGGACGAGAAGTCCTTCAGGACGAAGTCGGCGACCTGCATCCGGCCCGGCGGGCGGCCGATCCCGAACCGGATCCGGTGGTAGTCGGACCCCATCGACTTGGTCATCGACTTGAGCCCGTTGTGCCCGTTGTCGCCGCCGCCCAGCTTCAGCCGGAGCGTCCCGTAGTCGATGTCCAGCTCGTCGTGGATCGCCACGATGTGATCGGTCGGCACCTTGTAGAAGTCGCGGAGCGCGGTGACGGGGCCGCCGGAGAGGTTCATGTACGACATCGGCTTGGCCAGGATCACGCGGCGGTTGGCCGGTCCGGGCGGGCCCATGCGGCCTTCGACGACTTGCGCCTGCGCCTTCTGGGCCCGCTTGAACTTCCCGCCGATCCGCTCGGCGAGGAGGTCGGCGACCATGAAGCCGACGTTGTGCCGCTGCGCCGCGTGCTCGGGGCCGGGGTTGCCGAGGCCCACGATGAGCCAGGGTTCGGTGGCGTCGGACATCTGCGCTCGGTCTCCTTCGCGTACGGATGGTTCCGGATGGCCCGGATACAGGCGGACGGGGCGGCGGCTCCCTGGGGAAGGAACCGCCGCCCCGTCAGTGAAGCAGGTGAAGCGGGAAGAACGAGGCTCAGGCCTCCGCGCCCTCGGCCTCGGCCTCGGCGGTCGGCTCCTCGGCCTGCGCGGTGACGACCTGCAGCACGACGGCGTCCTCGTCGCCGGCCAGCACGGAGCCGGCGGGCAGCGGGATGTCCTTGGCGACGATGGAGTCACCGGCGTCGAGGCCCGCGATGGAGACCGTGACGGACTCGGGGATGTGGGTGGCCTCGGCCTCGACGAGCAGGGTGCTCTGCACGTACTCGAGGAGGTTGCCGCCCGGGGCCAGCTCGCCGTCGACGTGCACGGCGACCTCGACGTTGACCTTCTCGCCGCGCTTGACGGTCAGCAGGTCGACGTGCTCGATGTCGCCCTTGAGCGGGTTGCGCTGCACGGCCTTCGGGATGACCAGCGTGTCCTTGCCGTCGAGCTCGAGGCCGATCAGGACGTTGGCGGTGCGGAGCGCAAGGAGCAGCTCGTGGGCCGGGAGGGTGACGTGGACCGGCTCGGCACCGTGGCCGTAGACGACCGCGGGGACCTGGTTGTCACGACGGGCGCGGCGGGCGGCGCCCTTGCCGAACTCGGTACGGGGCTGGGCGGCGAGCTTGATCTCGGCCATGACTGCACTCCTCGTGGGGTGACGAAAACTGGATGGTCACCCGGCCCACGACAGGCCTGCTACGAAGAGCGCGTCGATAACGGACCACCGTACCCATGAGTACGGCCTCCCTCGCCGAGCAACTCGCTGAGTCTACCCGGCGGGGAGGCCGCACCCAAAGTGGATCTTCTGGGTCAGGTGTTTCTACTGCTCCTCGAAGAGGCTCGTGACCGAGCCGTCCTCGAAGACCTCGCGCACCGCGCGCGCGATCGTCGGCGCGATCGAGAGCACCGTGATCTTGTCGAGCTCCAGCTCACCCGGGGTCGGCAGGGTGTCCGTGAAGACGAACTCGCTGACCTTGGAGTTCTTCAGCCGGTCCGCGGCCGGGCCGGAGAGCACGCCGTGCGTCGCCGTCACTATGACGTCCTCGGCGCCGTGCGCGAACAGGGCGTCGGCGGCAGCGCAGATGGTGCCACCGGTGTCGATCATGTCGTCGACCAGGACGCAGACCCGGCCCTTGACGTTGCCGACGACCTCGTGGACGGTCACCTGGTTGGCGACGTCCTTGTCGCGGCGCTTGTGGACGATCGCCAGCGGGGCGTCCAGGCGGTCGCACCAGCGGTCGGCGACGCGCACGCGGCCGGCGTCCGGGGAGACGATCGTCAGCTTCGAGCGGTCGACCTTGGCGCCGACGTAGTCGGCGAGGATCGGCAGCGCGAAGAGGTGGTCGACCGGGCCGTCGAAGAAGCCCTGGATCTGGTCGGTGTGCAGGTCGACCGTGAGGATGCGGTCGGCACCCGCGGTCTTCATCAGGTCGGCGACCATGCGGGCCGAGATCGGCTCGCGGCCACGGTGCTTCTTGTCCTGGCGGGCGTAGCCGTAGAACGGCACGATCACCGTGATGGAGCGGGCCGACGCGCGCTTCAGCGCGTCCAGCATGATCAGCTGCTCCATGATCCACTTGTTGATCGGAGCCGTGTGGCTCTGGATCAGGAAGCAGTCGGCGCCGCGCGCGGACTCCTGGAAGCGGACGTAGATCTCACCGTTGGCGAAATCGAAGGCCTTCGTCGGCACGAGGCCGACACCCAGTTGGTGCGCGACCTCCTCGGCCAGCTCGGGGTGGGCGCGGCCGGAGAAGAGCATCAGTTTCTTCTCGCCGGTCGTCTTGATCCCGGTCACAGCACAGTCTCCTCAGACGTGTTCCTGGCGCCGCACGCATGTGTCCCGATGTGCAACGAGCCAGCCGAAATGGGGTGAGCATCTATCACGGTACGCCGTGCGCGGCGTACCCGTTTCCGGTCAGCTTTCGCTGTCGGTCTCCTCCGCGGCGGCCTGAGCCGCCTGCGCGGCGGCGCTGCCCGGACGCTTACGGGCCACCCAACCCTCGATATTCCTTTGCTGGCCGCGGGCGACGGCCAGCGAACCGGCCGGTACGTCCTTCGTGATGACCGAGCCCGCGGCGGTGTAGACGCCGTCCCCGACCGTGACAGGAGCCACAAACATATTGTCCGACCCGGTGCGGCAGTGTGACCCGATCGTCGTGTGGTGCTTCGACACCCCGTCGTAGTTCACGAAGACGCTCGCGGCGCCGATGTTGGTGTGGTCGCCGATGGTCGCGTCGCCGACATAGCTCAGGTGCGGCACCTTCGTGCCCTCGCCGATCGTGGCGTTCTTCATCTCCACGTACGTACCGGCCTTGGCCTTCGGGCCGAGCGTGGTGCCGGGGCGCAGATACGCGTACGGGCCGACCGTCGCGCCCGGGCCGATCTCCGCCCCGACCGCGACCGTGTTGTCCACGCGGGCGCCCGCGTGGACGGCGGTGTCCGTCAGCCGGCTGTTCGGGCCGACCTCGGCGTCCTCGGCGAGGTGTGTGGTGCCGAGCAACTGGGTGCCGGGGTGCACGATCGCGTCCTGCTCGTACGTCACCGTGGCGTCGATCAGCGTCGTCGCCGGGTCCACGACGGTCACGCCGGCGAGCATCGCCCGCTCCAGCAGCCGCTCGTTCAGCAGGGTGCGGGCCTGGGCGAGCTGGACGCGGTTGTTGATCCCGAGGATCTCGCGGTGGTCGGCAGCGACGGAGGCGCCGACGCGGTGCCCGGCCTCACGCAGGATGGACAGCACGTCGGTGAGGTACTCCTCGCCCTGGCTGTTGTCGGAGCGGACCTTGCCGAGGGCGTCCGTGAGCAGCCGTCCGTCGAACGCGAAGACTCCGGAATTGATCTCGCGGATGGCGCGTTGCGCGTCGGTGGCGTCCTTGTGCTCGACGATCTCGGTGACCGCGCCGCTTGCGGCGTCGCGGACGATCCTGCCGTAGCCGGTGGCGTCCGGGACCTCGGCGGTCAGCACGGTGACGGCGTTCGCGTCGGCGGTGTGGACGGCGGCGAGCGCGGTGAGCGTCGCGCCGGAGAGCAGCGGGGTGTCGCCGCAGACGACGATCACCGTGCCCTCGACGGTGCCGCCGAGTTCTTCGAGCGCGGTGCGCACGGCGTGGCCGGTCCCGCCCTGGACAGCCTGGTAGGCGGTCCGCACCTGGCTGTCGACGGTGGCGAGGTGTGCGGTGACCTGCTCGCTCGCGTGGCCGACGACCACGACGAGGTGCTCGGGGTTCAGCTCGCGTGCGGCGGTGACGACATGCCCGACGAGTGAGCGCCCGGAGATCTCGTGCAGAACCTTCGGGGTCTTCGACTTCATGCGGGTGCCCTCACCCGCTGCGAGGACGATGACGGCTGCCACGGGGGCCTCCCCTGATCGAGCGGCGCCGGGGACCTGAGGAGGTCCGGCGCACACGGATGTGCCCTTCGGCTTCGGATGGTGGACATCCGCAGGATACCGGGGGAGCTACGGGCCGGAACGGGCGCGGGCGCCCGCCCGGCGGGGGGGGGGGCGCCCCGGGCGGGGGCCCCCGCCCCGGTAGGAACCCCCCCAAATTCACCAAAAACACCCCAGGGGGCGGTTAA